>JASJGT010000307.1:0-12405 GCA_033791405.1 Desulfuromusa sp. | reverse complement strand
TCGATTTAGCAATTCACGTCAAGCAATCAGCTATTGCGGACTGTGTAGCGCTCAAAAAGAATCAGCAGGCAAAGAGAAACGTGGCCCGATCTCCAAACAGCGCAACAAACACTTGCAAACCGTATTAATCGAAGCGGCAAAACTAGCTCCACGCTGGAATGACCAACTGGCCGAATTGTACGCAAAGGAACTGGAACGAGGACACAAAAACCGAGCAACACTAGCTGTCGCTCGCAAGTTAGTTGAATATTTGTTGGCTGTAGACCGACGTGGAACACCTTTTGAGGAGATTAACCGCCGAGTGGTTTGACCTGTAGGGTGACATAATAATTGAATCATACAATTTACCCACCAGGCCTTGCAGAAATAGGGACGACGTGAGCTTTGCTGCACGACATTGGAAGTGTTTCGAGGCTGGTGGGTTGGCCCAAACTCAATCTTCCGAGACGGGATGAAACCCTGAGACGGCACATGGATGTCTGGTCGCTGAAAAGCGGGCCACAACGAATAGATGATGAAAAATTGAATGATTCGATCAATAGCGAATTTAACCAAAAGCCACTGGAATATATCCGAGGAGGTGAAGGGAAATCTCCGTTTTCCCATTGACTTTACTTATCATGGACGTCCCTATTTCATTTCTGATCCTAATTTTTGATTGACCCCTGTCAATGATTCTAATTGTCAGATGAAAATAGTAAAGAAATAGTTAGAAAGTTGCATTTAATAGCCCATTAAAGATATAAACAAGCTAAGGGAAACAAACGCACTTGGTGTAAAACAATGACAACGCCAGAGCCAAAAATATTTGACACCATGGACAATCCCTCGGTATTACTCAGCAGAAAGACGGAGTATGGCTAAAAAAATATTTATTGCGGCAGTTGATAAGAACGCCGGGAAAACGACCACAAGCATAGCCCTGATGTCTCTTGCCCTGAAAAAATATGACAGGGTCGGTTACATCAAACCCTTTGGCGGCCAGACGGTTAACTACAAGGGACGGGTTGTCGACAAGGATGTCGCCCTGATGGCTCAGGTTTTTGGCCTGAATAGGGACTTGAAGGATATGTCTCCGGTTGTCTTGTCTTCTGATTTCACCCATAAAGTTGTTGACGGATTGATTTCTCCTCAAGATCTTCAGGAAAGGATTGTGCAAGCCTGTAGTGAACTAGAGAAGAAATGCGACTTCATTCTGATCGAAGGTTCCGGCCATCCGGGAGTGGGTTCTGTTATGCAGATCTCCAATGCTCGTATTGCTCATCTACTGAACGCACCGGTTCTTATGGTCACCGGCGGCGGGCTGGGAAACGTCGTTGACAGGTTGTCCATGACACAACTTCTTTTTGAGAAGGAGCGCGTGGATGTCAGGGCGATACTGGTCAATATGCTTGTTCCGGAAAAGCGGGAAAGAAGCCTTGATTACTTGTCGCGTGCGCTAAAAAACGAAACATTCAAAGTGATAGGTGGTTTCGACTATCAGCCAGTCCTGGCAAATCCAACTCTTCGGCGTATCTCAGCAATACTGGATCTGCCTTTGCATGGCAATAGACGTGAATTACAGAGGATTATCTATAACGTTCAGGTCGGCGCAGCATCAACCCAGCGAGTTGCGGAATTGATTCAGGAGCAGTCGTTAATTATCCTCACAAGCAGCAGGGACGAACTGATCGTAACCCTGTCTCAGCTCTACAAAATGCCCCACTACCGAGCCTTGATCGTGGGGTTGGTGATATCAGGTGCGACAGCCATCAGCCCGATGACCCAGGAGATTCTTGATAAGAGTAATATCCCCTATATAAGGGCCGAAAAAATGATTACCGCTGAGCTGTTTCATACAATTAACAAAGATGTCTCTAAAATTGTCGCCGAAGATAGAGAGAAGCTTGATCTAATAAAGTCATTGGCCGAGAAACGTTTTGATTTTGATGTCATTGATGAATTAATTACGACCGAAAACAACTGAACAGCACAATGATCACGTGAAGAAGGGGGCCTATGTCTACTCGGAGCAGTCTCCCTGCCTCCTGTGGAGATTGGATCCTTGGTTCTTAAGACAGATAATGCTGTCCTGCCGTATGTAGCCGGTTGTTTTTTCTTCCAAGCGTTTCCAGTCACCACTCTTTTCTATCTTATCCCAGAAAACTAGGGACGCTCCCCAGTTTCCTCCTTTGACCTACCAGTTTCGGTTGCTCTGTTTCCGTTTGTGATAATTGTACTGTTGTATAAATCTGGTTGGTTAGCCCCATACCACGTGCAAGAAACCCTTTCCAGACTTACACTATACTCTGTAGTCAAGAAACTTCCAGTTTTTCCGTGGTGGTTATCCTTCTGTCAACTCTACCCCTTCTGGATAGTAATTGCGGAAAATAGTATCCGGCGACTTTGGTTGGGAATGACAGGCGGACAGGAGTTCTTTCTGAATCCGAAGTCAGGAGTTTCTTTTCAAGTAGATCTTTGAGAATCCGACGGGTTATCTGACGTACACTTCTAATCAAAAAAAAGGAGCGGGATGATAGTAAATCATCCCGCTCCTGAAAGTTTGCCAAATACTCAGACTGATCTGATCAGACGGCTGCCAGAACGATTTTTTCCATGGTGGCGTAGGTACCTTTCATCCGCTTTGCAAAAGCCTGGGACAGCCCCCTTGCGGGGACAGTCCCGGTTTTGCTGCCATCTATCCTTAAACTAGCGCCATTCGGGATCTCTAGTCCTCCAGCAGCGACTCAAACTGAAGTTCATAGACACGCCTCGGTCTCCCTTTTGCCGGTTGCTCAATCCCTGATTCCTTGGCGTACCCAGCTTGAAAAAGTTTGCCAATCAAGCGGTTGCCGCTTCGGGTTGTGGTTCCGAGAGCCTTGGATAGATCGTAAGCGGTGAGATGATTCGATCCTTGTCGTTCAAGAATGGTGAATATTTTACTGATATTTTCTGCAGTGATTCCCGATTTTTCTGAAATCTGGATAATCTTTTTGTCAAAGTTTTTTACGTTATAGGTGCTGTCTTTCTGACCAATTGGTGAGATGATCTGGCCGGAATCGGTCAAGACCTTAACGGTATTTCCTGTTTGGGTCGCTATTTCCAATGCCTCGGTTGCATTGGAGAAGGCATTGATCGGATTCATGCCGTAGCCGACACCGACGCTGATTGTAAAGCCAAATTTGACGAAAACATCATACAGCAGTGGAAAATCCTGGTAGCTATTTGTGTATTCTTCAATAAGATTCCTGGTTGAAATCAGATAGTAATTTTCTGAACCTTTATTAAATACAAAGGATTGTAACTGTTCCTGGAAATCAAGCATGTAGTCGAGATATTTATAAAGAAATCGCTGCGACCTGAATTCATTCTGTTCTGGTTTTTTCTTTTCGCCTTTATCTATTTTGATGATGACGACAGCGGGGTGATTGCCGCTTGAGTTTTTAAAATTGATGGCGTCAATAATTTTATTAACACCTTTTAAAACTGAAAAATAGGTGTGGTTGATCAGGGTACAGGGATAATTGTGGTTTTTTAAATATTCATCCACACTAAAAAGGCAGGTTAATATTGATGTTTCTGAGTTTTTTTTGAAATTGGTAATGTGAAAATTTGCAATATCCTCAACAGATAGCGACTTGCTGCGCTGAACGGCACTGACTTCGGTTAGGGGCAAATTTAACTCGCGGTAAACATGCTTAACGACCGAACCTTGGACGGAATCGATACTGATGGCCTTTGGCACCTGCAGCACCGGTAGGGAAGCAATCAATTTCATAACCCCTGTTTCGTCAAATTCGAAGAATGTTGTCGGTACAGACTTGTCGATCTCACCTACTGACAACATATAGGGGAAATTTCCGGCAAACAGGATTCCATCAACATTTTTTATGGTCGGAATGATTTCCCGCAGCTCTGTATAAACACTATAGGGATAGGCTGTTATTTTGATAGGGAGAGACATCAATTTTGTTAAGTTGAGAATTTCTACAATCCGTTTTTTGACCCCCACCAAAGCAATATTCATTGTTTTGTTCCTGTCAATTTAAGAAGGTTGAAGATTGAATGTGCTCACGCAATATTGTCCCATTATTGATATGAGTAGTGTTTAAAAAATCACAGTAAAAATTCTCTCCCCAATTTTTTGCTCCTGTCAGACAGATATTCAGGTAGTCAGGGTTTGGTAGAAGGGTGTTGCTTTCGTAGTCTTTTTTCCCCAGATAAATAAATATTTTTTCCAGCTCAGGAAGGTTATGACCCTGATAACAGGTGAGACTGTCTGGCGGCACTGCTGCTCTGCTGTAGCCTCTTTCCCGGTTGTCAAGATCGGTGAAATCAAAATCAGCAAAACAATAACAGACGGCATTTAACCAGTCCTGCTTGGACGTTTGTGCGTTCAGCACTGCGGAGTTCTCACTTGTGCTTTCACGCCATGCAGGTCGCTGGTTGAAAGAGCGTTTGAAAGTAAAAAGTTTGAGTGGAACAATGTGCGATGGCTGCTTCCGCTGGTTTTCAATTTCTTGCGGGTTGATGAGGCTGCCATAGGCGATGATCCCCAACATGGTTTCTCCTTGACTTCATTAGAGAGGTGTTCTAAAAAACATTTAGAGACACATTAAGGACATGACTATAAATTGCGAGGAACAAATGGTCAATATCGGAAAGATAGCAGAAAAATATCGTGAAGAAATATACGCTAATCTGGAAAAACTGGTGAATATGAACAGTTTTTCTACAAATATTCCCGGGCTACATGCGGTATCTGATGTTTTGATCGATATTGCCAATAAGCACGGTATTGAGTTCGATAAGAAGATTATAGCTGAGGATTCAACCCGGCGGCCACATTTGATCTATGAAAATAAGCAGCGTGACGACTATTACGCTTTTATCGGTCATTTCGATACGGTTCATCCGCCGGATAGCGATTTTAATAAGCTTGTCAAAGATGGTAAAAACTGGGTTGGTCCCGGTGTCAACGACATGAAAAATGGGGTGTTGATTGCTCTTTACACGCTGATCATTTTAAAAGATGTCCTGCCGCTGGAAAAAATTCCACTGAAAATACTCTTCAACTCTGATGAAGAAATCAGTTCTCCAATCTCTAAACAGATTATTGCGGATGAACTGAAGGATGCCAAGGGTGGGTTTGTTTTTGAGTCTGGCCGGGTTCCGGGAGATTTGATCGTCACAACCCGTAAGGGGGTTATTGGTCTTGATATTAATGTGGTCGGGAAGCCCTCACATGCTGGAGAATCTCCGAGTACCGGAATTAATGCCATTGTCGATGCAGCAACAATCACTGGGAAGCTCAGTTTGCTGAACGATACAGATGCAGGGGTGAGTGTTCAGTGCACTCAAATTGCCGGGGGTACGGCACGTAACGTTATTCCTGATCGCTGTGAAATCGGGGTGGACATCCGGGTTCCAACTCTGCAGAAACAAGATGAATTGCTTGAGGAGATCAATCATCTGCTCAAAAAACAGGATATTGTCAGCAGTCAGATAGAGTATACAATCAAGATTAAGCGTCCGCCATTTGTGAAAACAGAAAAGTCAGCTAAACTTATCGATAACTATATAAAAGTTGCCTCTGACTTGGGTTTTCAGATTCAGGAAACCTCTTCTGGAGGGGTTTCTGACGCAAACAATTTATCCAGTTTTGGCGTGCCGGTTATTGACGGCTTGGGAGCTTTGGGTAATTTCCCCCATACAAAAAAAGAGTACATGGTGAAACAATCGCTGTTGGATCGATTGGTTATTTTCAGCAGCTTCTTTTATCAATTGATTCAGGAAGATTGAAATCCTTCGTACTTTTTTGAAGGAAACACACATTTACAGGGAGGTCGATTATGAAAAAAGTCTTTATTTTACTGCTGGGGTTGTTGCTTTGTGCCGGTGCCGCCAATGCAAAAACATTGAAAATTGGCATGTCTTCGGATGCTCGTTCTATGGATCCATATTTTCACAACGAGACCTCTACCAATTCAATGTTGTCCAATGTTTTTGAGGGCCTCACCTATTTTGACAAAGACCTCAATATTTATCCGGTGCTTGCCGAATCCTGGAAAGTCGTTGGAGAAAATACCTGGGAATTCAAGTTGAGGAAGGGTGTCAAATTTCACAACGGTAATACCTTTAATGCCGATGACGTAATTTTTTCCATCGATAGAATTAAAAACTGGGATAAGTCGGGGTTTAAGTCGAAGGTCAATATGATTAAATCCTTCGATAAGGTGGACGATTATACGGTGCGGATTGCCACCAACGGTCCATATCCGATCCTGCTGCGGAAACTCTCCTACGTCAAAATGCTCGATGCTGAATACAGTAGTGACAAAGATGCTGCCTTTCTTGGTTTGAACCCGGTAGGAACAGGGCCATTCAAATTTGTTGCCTGGAGAAAAGGTGAGAGTCTCACTTTGACCGCTAGCAGCAATTACTGGCGTGCTCAACCATTCTATTCCGATATCATTTTTAAGCCACTAACTAATAATGCGACCCGTGTCGCTGCAGCTTTGAGTGGTGAGGTTGATATTATCGATAGAATCCCGGTTATGGATGTTCAGCGGATCAAAAAATCTTCCAAACTGAATTTCTTTATGAAACCCGGTCTGCGACTGATCTATCTGCAAATGGATCAAGGTCGTCTTGAAACTCCGTATGTCAAAGGGAAAAATCCTTTCCTGGACGTTCGAGTCAGACAGGCGATCTATCTTGGTATTGACGAGGATTCAATTGTCAAGCACATCATGAAGGGCTTCGCCGTGCCGGCGGAACAATTTAACCCGGAGGTGGTTTTTGGCTATGATACAACAATCAAGCGTCCTGCTTACAATGCTGCCGAAGCCAAGAAACTGTTGGCAAAAGCTGGCTATCCAAACGGCTTTGAGGTGACTCTGGATGCGCCGAACAATCGTTATGTTAATGATGCACAAATTGCTCAGGCTATCGCATCAAGCTTGTCTCGAGTTGGTATCAAAGTAAAAGTGAATGCTTTGCCGAAAGCCACGTTCTTCCCGAAAACCGATAAACTGGATACCAGTTTCTTCCTTATCGGTTGGGCAAGTACTGACGGGGACAGCAGTTCCTTTCTCGATGGGATTACCCACACCCATGATAAGGAAGCAGGTTATGGCCGCTATAACCGTGGTCGTTACAGTAATGCAAAAGTTGATGAGTTGATTGAAAAAGCAGGTGTAACCATTGATGAGAATGAACGTCTCGGCTACCTGATTGAAGCACAACGGATTGCTCTGGTTGAAGATATGAGCATCATTCCATTGCATTATCAGGTTGATCTGTATGCATCGGGAAAGGGTGTCAAATTTGCCCCTCGTACCGACAGTCATATGTACGTTTACGACATGAAGTAATGTTTTAAAATAGCTGTCCGAATGTTATTGAACCCGGCAGTGTGAAATCTGCATTGCCGGGCTAGCTTATAATGGGGTTGTCGAGTGGGAAGATACATACTGAGGCGATTATTACATGCTGCTCTGGTTATGTCTGTCATCAGTTTTATCGTGTTTTTCATCATGTACAAAGCGGGTGATCCCGTTGAAATGTTGTTGCCCCCCGATGCAACTCACCAGGAAGTTGTCCAGATGCGCCACTATCTGGGGCTGGACAAACCCTTTAGCACCCAATATGCCATATTTTTAAAAAATGCTCTGAAAGGGGATATTGGCAACTCCTATATTTATGGGCAACCTGCAGTCGATATTGTCATTGAACGATTTCCCGCCACTCTGGAACTAGCTTTTTTTGCGATGTTTTTTTCCATTGTCCTGGGAATTCCGATGGGGGTTATTGCATCTGTTAAACCCAAGGCTATTCTTAGCCGCGGTATCATGTTCTTTTCTTTGGCTGGTATCTCTATCCCGATATTCTGGACCGGCATGGTGTTTGTGCTGATTTTCTCCATCTATCTTGGTATCCTACCGTCATCAGGGCGGGGAGAGGTGCGTTTTTTCACCAGTGCTTTCACCTGGGACGGGATCAAGCATTTAGTGATGCCAGTGATGACGTTAACTCTGTTCCAACTGGCTTTGATTATTCGGCTGACCTGAACCGGGATGATGGAAGTTCTGATGCAGTACTATATCAAACTGGCTAAAGCCAAAGGATTACCGAATAGAGTTGTTGTTTATTACCACGCCTTAAAGAATACTTTAATCCCGGTTATTACAGTGATTGGGATTCAGTTTGGTCAGCTCATCGCTTTTACTATTGTGACCGAAACAATATTTGCCTGGCCTGGAACCGGAAAACTTATCATTGATTCAATTCAAAATCTTGATCGGCCCATCGTGGTCGCCTATCTGCTGATGGTCTCTTTCATTTTTGTCGTTATTAATTTTCTGGTTGATGTGATCTATACCTTTGTCGATCCAAGGGTCAGGGTTAAATAGTTTCGTAATGGGAAATGTATG
Source organism: Desulfuromusa sp. (assembly GCA_033791405.1). GTDB lineage: Bacteria > Desulfobacterota > Desulfuromonadia > Desulfuromonadales > Geopsychrobacteraceae > Desulfuromusa. The sequence continues at coordinate 3,991 of JASJGT010000307.1, read as the reverse complement.
AAAAAGTTTGATTTTTATAAGCCGGAAGCAACTGTTCTGTTGGAAGATCTCAACAAGATTGCCGAACCTTCTTTCCAGGAATTCAAAACGACCAAATATATTTTGAACTTTTTGCATGAGAACAATATTCCGGTAGATAAAAACTTAGAAACCGGCTGTTTCGGTACGATCGATTGCGGTGCTGAAAAGACAATAGCTCTCAGAGCGGACATTGATGCCTTGCCAACTAATCCAGAAGGGACACAGTTTAGACACCTGTGCGGGCACCATGCTCACACCTCACTGTTGTTGCTGGCGTTGAAATATCTGGTGCAACATAAAGATGAGCTGAAGGTCAATATCCGTTACCTCTTTCAGCCCGCTGAAGAACTGGGCAGCGGTGCCTTGTTTATGATGAAGGAAGGCTGTCTTGACGGATGTGCAGAAGTCTACGGCATCCATGTTGATTCCCATCAGACACTGGGAGATATCTTGCTGAAACCGGGTGAATTTATGGCTGGTGCGGTCATGTTCGACATTAAATTTACCGGGAACAGCACCCATGCGGCCTATCCTCACACTGGTGATGATGTTCTGGTCGCGGCAACCGATTACGTGAATCTCTGTCAGAAAATTATTACCCGCTTCAAAAATCCAATCAAAAAAGCAGTTTTGTCCTTCTGCCAGATCACCGGTGGGCAAGCGCACAATATCCTTACAGAAGAATTGTTGATTAAAGGAACTTATCGTTATTTTGATGCTGAAGTGAAAAACTTGATTGAGGAGAAAATGGGTACAATCGGTGATGCAATCAAGCTGATTTATGGGGTTGACGTAGCGATCTCAACAGTGGGAGGAACCGTTCCTTTACATAATAATCCAGGATTGACTGCAAAATTGACGGAGTTTTTTTCTGGATCGGAACTCCATGTCAATACGGAGCTGGATCCGATGATGGGGGGGGAAGATTTTTCCTTTTATCTGGATGAATGTCCGGGGGTTTTTGTAAACATCGGGGTTGCCGGGGAATCCGGCCATCCTCCATTACACAATAAAAACTTTTTTGTGCCGGTTGAAACGGTTCTTCTCGGTGTGAGTTTTTGGGTTGAACTGGTCACGAATCAACTCATCGAACAGGAAACGGCTGGTACGCCTGTAACAACAAAGTGACCCTCAGCCACGGACAGATGGTCATAGTTAGGTATTTGAAATGGGCAGGGATCACCAGTTTGCAGTATTAGCATGTTGGTATTTGCTAAAGGTTTGAGGGCACGAGTGTAATGAAGTTTTTTGAAAATGAAATAGTTTCTGAATTTTTTGAAGATAAGCTGGCTGTTGCCGCAGTTTTTATCTTTATTTTCTTTATGTTCTGCGCCCTGTTTCCAGCTGTGCTTTCTCCCCAGAATCCCTACGATCTTGAACAATTATTTTTAGAGAACAGTTTTAAAGCTCCGTTCGGCGAGTTTCTGCTCGGTTCTGATGAACAGGGTCGGGATATTTTAAGTGCCATTATGTATGGCTTGAGAATTTCCCTGTATGTCGGTATTTCCAGTACGATACTGTCGGTCCTTATCGGTTTGATCGCCGGTCTTGTTTCAGGATATTTCGGTGGAATCGTTGATACAATTATCATGCGGATTGCCGATATTCAGTTGTCATTTCCTGCAATTCTGGTTGCTTTGATTATCATGGCGCTGTGGGGACAGGGGGTGACCAAGATTGTTATCGCCATCACCATTGTTAACTGGGTTTACTATGCCCGAACCGCGAGGGGGGTGGTTCTCTCTGAAAAAGAGAAGGATTATGCCCAATCGGCTAAAGCACTGGGAATGAACAGCGTCAGCATCATGTTTAAAGAAATTCTTCCGAACATTATGGCACCGATTATTGTTATCGCAACGGTACGTATTGCCAACGCCATTATTCTCGAGGCAACCCTGAGCTTTCTTGGCCTGGGAGTTCCGATTACGGAACCCTCGTTGGGTTCTCTGATATCAAATGGCTATCAAGTTCTGTTTAGTGGTTACTGGTGGGGGTCGGTTTTCCCTGGAGTGGTCCTTATGCTCCTGGTTATTTCAATTAACCTGATCGGTGACAGGTTACGTGACGTGATGAATCCGAGGTTAAAACGATGAGTGAAATGCTACGGGTTGAAAACCTGAAGACCTATTTTGACACCCGGAAAGGGCTGGTCAAAGCTGTCGATGGTATTTCATTCTCTATCAATAAGGGTGAAATTTTAGGCATTGTCGGGGAATCGGGTGCCGGGAAATCAATTACCGGGTTTTCGTTGATTAATTTGATCGACAGTCCCGGGGAAATTGTTGATGGAAGTATCCTCTTCAATGATCGGGATCTGACCCAATTATCTGAAGAAGAATTGAGTAAGATCCGCGGCGGTGAAATATCGATGATATTCCAGGATCCGCAGATGTCCCTTAATCCGGTCATCACGATTGGCAAGCAATTGATCGAGACCGTGACCTATCATAACCCTGAGACCAGCAAGCAAGATGCTTATAAAAAAGCGGTGGAAATGTTAGAGCTGGTCGGAATGCCTGCTCCGGAAAAGCGGATGGCCAGTTATCCTCATCAGTTGTCGGGCGGGATGAAACAACGCGTCGTCATCGCTATGGCTCTGATCAATAGTCCCAAGCTACTAATTGCCGATGAGCCGACCACTGCTTTGGATGTCACTATTCAGGCACAGATTCTGTTTCTGATGAAAAAACTGACGAAAGAGTTCGGTTCTTCGCTGGTTCTGATCACCCATGATATCGCGGTTGTGGCGCAGATGTGCGATAAGATTGCGGTGATGTATGCCGGTCGGATTGTCGAGTATGGCAGCAACAAGGATATTTTGTATAATCCTAAACATCCATATACTAAAGGACTGATTCAATGTTTGCCTAAATTGAATGAAGAAAAGAATCGTCTTTACCAGATCCCCGGGGTGATGCCCTCATTACTGGATTTGCCTGAGGGGTGCTATTTCAGTGACCGTTGCCCATACGCTGATGAAGAATGCAAAGTTTATCCAGAAACAATAACTCTAGAAGGTCGGTTAGTCTCATGTCACAAAGTCAAACAAATATCCTGAAAATAGAGAATGTTGAGAAGATTTTCGAGATTAAAGTCTCGTCCTTCAAATCAAAGAATCTCTATGCCTTAAATAAGATCACCCTGGAAGTTGAAAGGGGGAAAACAATTTCTGTTGTCGGTGAAAGTGGCTGTGGCAAGACAACTCTTGGAAAGGTTGTTTCGGGGCTCTATCAGGCGGAAAAAGGGACAATCAAATTTCATGATCAGGATATCGCCCACAAGAAACCGCTGCAGCGCGGACTTCTGCAGAAAGATATCCAGATGATTTTTCAGGATCCTTATTCTTCTTTGAACCCAAGAAAGAAGGTCAAAGATATTCTGGAGCAACCGCTGAAAATCCATACCAAGCTCAACAAAGGTGAACGGTTGAAGGCGATTGAAAAAACCTGTGCCGATGTTGGGATTGATTTAGGTTATCTAAGCCGTTATCCGCATCAGTTTTCTGGCGGCCAGCGACAACGAATTGCAATTGCCCGGGCGATCATTCTCAATCCGGAACTGGTGATTGCCGATGAGCCCATTTCAGCTTTGGATGTCTCCATTCAAGCTCAGGTTCTGAATCTGCTGATGGAACTGCAGGAGAAGCTTAACCTTACCTACCTGTTTATTACTCATGATATCAGCGTCGTAAAACATCTCAGTGATTATGTGGCGGTCATGTATCTTGGCGAAATTGTTGAGTATGGAACCAAAGAACAAATTTTCAATAATCCACAACACCCTTATACCAAAATGCTCTTTTTGGCTGTCCCGGATATTGATAATCCAGTTTTGAGTGAAAAAGTTCTGGAGACCGGTGAAATCCCCAGCCCGATTGATCTACCTGATGGTTGTTACTTTGCCGGTAGATGCCCACTGAAAGATGCCGATTGCGAAAAAGACCATCCGCCACTGCTTGATAAAGGTGATC
>JASJGT010000306.1:2500-11261 GCA_033791405.1 Desulfuromusa sp. | reverse complement strand
GTGAGAATGGATTACAAGATAAATTGTCTCAAGAGCAGCAGCTGAACTCTCAATTTGAGGAATGCCGCAGTGAATTGATCGATCTGTTTACCCAGACCAACCGCCTGGCAAATCGGCGCGATGAAATTGATCGACGCCTTGGTGCAGAGGCTGAACGTCGCCAACATGCGTATACTGATTCGCAAAATATCCAGGAACAACAAGTTGAATTACAGTCTCGCCGGGAGAAATTAATTGAACAACTGGAACAGGTTCGTACCCAACAGAATAGTTTAAATGAGCGGACTGAAGATTTGAATGGTCAGCTTGTAGAGCAGAAAGGATTACTGGATAATAAAGAAGCGACTCAAAATGAACTGCGACAAAAATTGGGGAATAACCACTCAATCAAGGAATCATTGGAGTCTCTACAGCGTAATTTCGAAGGTTATGGCGATGGTACCCGGATTCTTTTGACCAAGAATTCTGCCAAGCAACAGATCTTTGCCGACCTGCTAAAAGTTTCTGCAGAGTACGAAGTTGCTGTAGAGATGGTCATGGGGGCGCGGCTTCAAGCTGTCCCTACAGAAAACTTTTCAGATATTGCGGCAACTTTATTATCACTGATGGAGCAACAGGCTCGGGCGACACTGCTTTTTCCGTTGCGTCATTCACCGAAGGTCTTGTTTCCCACTGGTATTCCATTGGCTCGTCTGGTCACTCCAAAAAAAGGGGCTGAACAATTTGTCGATCAGCTTCTTTCCGGAATATTTCTGGTTGATGCTGTTGCCGATTATTTTGAGGAGACCCTTCCGGTTGGGGTAATGCTCGTTGATCGGCAAGGTTTATGCTTTGATTGGCAGGGGGTGCTGACGGGTGGTGCGACAGGTTCCAGCGAGACTGGGTTATTGCGTCGACAACGCCAACTTGATGAAATTGAGGCTGAAATTTCCCGACTGGATGATGAATTTGCTGTTGGTCAAAAGGAACTGGAGCAATTACAGGAAAATCTCCTTCAGCTCGAGGAAGCTCAACTTGCAGCCACCTCTGAAGGGCATCGTTTAGAATTGCAGGCACTGGAGCTTGCCAAAGACCGTCAGGGTTTACAGACCGAAGATGATCACTTGAATAAGCGGCTGGCTCTGCTGGTTTTTGATTTGGAGCAGATTGATGAAGGGCGGGAAGCACTGACGCTGGAAAAAGAACAGTTGTCAGAAGGGAGCCGGCAGACTGAAGAGCGACAGCTGCAACTGGAGAGTCTTTCTCAGCAGCGACAAGAGGCTTTAACTGAATTGCGATCTCAACTCGATAGTTCTCGAAACGAGTTGACTGCGCAGCGGGTGGATTTGGCTTCTTTGCAGCAGCAACAGCACGCCATGAGTGAAACTCTGTCACGAGTTGAAAAGCAGCAACGGGAGATTGAACAGCGTATTGTCCAATTCCAGCAACGAAAGAAAGCTGGACTTGATTCTCGACAACAGCTTCAAGAGAAAAACCAGCACCTACAAGTTGAACTTGATCTCCTTTTAACTCGACGGGCCGAGCAGCAGCAGAGCAATGAAACAATCCGTGATCGATCTGAGCAACAGCGTTTGCAGTTGGATGGGTTTCGCGAACAGTTGCGTCGAGTCCGTTCAGAGGCTGAGGAATTGCGCAAGGCCGTTTCGCAATTACAACTTCGACACCACGAGCTGCAGGTTGATGCTGAGCATGTTCGCCAAGGAATTTTAGAGCGCTATCGAGTCGATTTGCTGGAACATCAGGTTCCTGAAGCGACTGAAGATGAGCAAGAACGGCAACAACTGCAATTAAAGCGGTTACAGCAACGGATTGAATCGCTCGGTGAGGTCAATTTGATGGCGATTGATGAGTATCGTGAACAGGAAGAACGTTATGATTTCTTATCACAGCAGCGTGATGATCTGAATCAATCGTTGGATGATTTACAAAAAGCGATCACTCAGATCAACCGGACAACGAGAAGACGTTTTAAGGAAACATTTAAGCAGGTGAATGTGAAGTTCCAGCAGGTTTTCCCCCGTATGTTTAACGGTGGAAAGGCTGAATTACGGTTGACTGACGAGAATGACTTGCTTGAAACGGGGGTCGATATTGTTGCCCAGCCACCAGGAAAACGTTTACAAAGTGTCAATCTCCTTTCTGGGGGAGAGAAGGCGTTGACTGCTGTAGCGCTAATTTTTTCACTATTTTTGATCAAGCCGACCCCGTTCTGTGTCCTGGATGAAGTTGATGCTCCGTTGGATGATGCGAATATCGACCGCTTTGCCGACATCGTCAGGGAGATGACAAATCAGTCACAATTTATTATTATCACCCATAGTAAGCGAACTATGGGTATTGTCGATGTTATGTACGGAGTTACGATGCAGGAACCAGGAATATCAAAGTTGGTTTCTGTGCGCATCAATGATGGCCCTTCCGGGGTTGTTGATAATGCTCTGTCCGCATAGATATGATATCTGTAGCTAAAGTGTTTTGACCAACGAGGTCTGTCATGCCATTTAAATCATTATTGAACAGGTTGTTAGAAGATATCCCCGGTGCTCTGGGAGCAATAATTGTCGACTGGGAAGGGGAGTCCGTTGATCAGGTTGCACGGGTCGACGAGTATGACATCAAGGTTCTTGGTGCCCACAATGGGATTATTCTTAGTCTCCTACGGGATGCTCTATCCCAGGTTGACGGTGGTGTCCTTGAGGATGTTGTGATCCGTACGGATCAGAATAAAACGTTAGTCGCCCCCTTAACCGAAGACTATCTGCTGATATTGCAGTTGGGGCTGGAATCAATTACCGCCCGTGCAGCATATAAGATGCGCTGTTGTATTGAAGAATTACGCAGTGAATTTGAATGATTTGTTGATCAATTATTTATTGAAATTATTAAGGATTTGAAAGTATATGGAATGGATTAAATCGTTACGTTGGGTCGATGTGATGGAATGGCTCAGTACGGTTATTTTAAATTTGTCGCAATTGTTGGCTTCTGCTGGAGTTCCAGAAGAATACCTACAATTAGCCGCTTTTGGTGTCTTGTATCTTGGCGTCACGGTTGTTGTCCTGTTGTTCGCCCTGTTTCTTCTGAAATCATTCAGAAAACCTAAAAAGACCGATGAAGAAATAGAACAAACTGAAGAACAAGACGCTATAGTATCTGAACCGGAAGAGTCGGTTCCAGAACCAGAACCGGAGTCGGAACCAGAACCAGAACCGGAGGAAGAGCCTGAAGAAAGTTTGGGTCTGCTGGAACGACTCAAACGTGGCCTGTCCAAAACTCAATCTTCGTTAGTGGGTCGGGTTGACAGCTTATTGCACGGTCGAACTTCTATTGATGATGATTTGTTTGAAGAACTCGAAGAAATTTTGATTACTGCCGATTTGGGAATGAAAACAACGCAACAGTTGATTGGATCTTTGGAGTCGAGTCTGGCAAGGGGTGAGTTGGCCTCCCCCGAGCAGGTGCGTCAGTTACTGATCGATGAGTTGAGGAAGATATTAACCTTTGAGAGTAAACCATTAGATGTTACCAGTGCTGCCCCTTTTGTTATCATGGTTGTCGGTGTCAATGGTGTAGGTAAAACTACGACAATTGGTAAGTTAGCCAACCAATTTGCTTTGGATGGTAAAAAGGTTATTCTTGGTGCTGGAGATACTTTTCGTGCGGCCGCAGCAGAACAATTGCAAATCTGGGGTGAAAGAGCTGAGGTCGAGGTTGTCAGCCATACTGAGGGAGCCGATCCCAGTGCGGTAGCTTTTGATGCAGCTAAGGCGGCTGTTGCCCGCAAGGCTGATGTTTTGTTGCTTGATACCGCTGGCCGCTTGCATACAAAAGTTAACCTGATGGAAGAGCTGAAAAAGATTCGTCGGGTTTTGAATCGGGAAATTCCTGGCGCTCCTCACGAGGTTCTTTTGGTTCTTGATGCAACCACTGGACAAAATGCTTTAACTCAGGCCAAATTATTTAATGAAGCTGTGCCGCTAGGTGGAATTGCACTGACAAAACTTGATGGTACCGCCAAAGGGGGGATCATCATCGCTATTGCTGCAGAGTTGCAAGTGCCGGTTCGTTTTGTTGGTATTGGAGAGCAGATCGATGATCTGCGACCCTTTGACCCCGAAATGTTTGTATCAGTCCTATTTGACAAAACCGGGGAAATAACTTGAAAACTCTGGGTGGGGATATTTGAAAATGGAAATCTTAGATCGGTTAGAGAGTGCAATTGAGACATTGCTCGAGCAAAACAGTCGTTTGAAAGTTAATAACGACACTCTTCAAACTGAAAAGATCAAGTGGCAAGAAGAGCGGAACCACCTTCTTGAAGAGATCGATCGGATACTTAAACGTCTTGATAATGTCCAATTGGAGGAATCTTGAATTCCAGCATTCAAATTAGTATCTTGGGACGTGAATATAGTTTTCGCAGTCAGGAATCAGAGGCTCAGGTTCAGCGGGTGGTCAGGTTCATTGAAGAAAAATTGGCAGAGACAGGTGCTGGTATGTCTGTTGATACGAGAGACCTGACAGTTTTGACCTTACTGAATCTTGCTGGTCAGCATTTACAATTGCTGGATCAAAAAAAACAGGGTTTGGAGGGGCAAGATAGTCGCCTGGAACAGCTTGTTGAACATTTAGAACGTGCTGTGGTCAATAATTCTGGTTGCTAAAGTTGATAATTAAAATGTATTATCGACCTCGTAGGTTAGAAGAGCGGTTATAGTGACCCTGTGATCAGGGCTTTTAGATAGATTGGTGCGGCACAATATAAATTAAGTATAGACACGTACGCCTGTTAAGGCGTTTAAAATCCTACCTTTGGTAGGGGCGTTGCGGTCCTTTTGGTAATTTTTGTAGGTGCAGATAATTCTGGTTAGTTGGTGAAGAAAGTATCTGCTGATTTTCAGGTATGGATAGTTTTAATTGATGTCATGCCTGATATTTGGATTTGCACTCGTAGTCTATTTACCCTTTCTTTGTGGCCCCTCCCTTTTCTGTTGCCCTGAACACCTGTGATTATCTTTTGACTAATAATTGGTATGGAAAAAAAAACAGTTCGAAAGCGGTTTCTGACTTGGCGTAAACAATTGGACCCGGTGTCATGTTCTCGCTTCAGCCATCAGGCGCAGCAGCAGTTGATCGCTTCAGCCCCTTTTGCTAGGGCGAGAACTCTAGCGCTCTATAGCCCGATTCATAATGAGGTCGCAACGGAGCAGATTTTTGCTGTGGCCAGGAAGTTGAATCAGCGAGTTTATTATCCAAAAGTGGCTGGTGATGAACTGGTATTTATTGAGGTGGGTAAGCTTGACGAGTTGGTGACCGGGGCTTTTGGTGTCGCTGAGCCGGGATCGGGAGAAAGAGCAGTCGTTGCTGAACTTGATCTTATTGTCGTTCCTGGAGTTGCATTTGACTTGCACGGCTACCGCTTAGGCTATGGGCGCGGCTTTTATGATCGGCAGCTAGCTAGAAAGCCAGTAGAAACAGTCACGGTCGGACTCTGCTTTGAAGGGCAACTCTGTGATTGTTTGCCGAATGAGATACACGATCAAATGGTAGATTATATAACAACAGAAACAAGATTCATTCCCTGCCATATTTAGGCTGGCGGGTTCATCATAAACTCTGCAAAGAGAGGATACTACTGTGCAGACTGATATTTTAACAATTATATTTATTCTCGCGGCCTTGGCTGTGGGTGTGTTCCTCGGTATGATTTTGCGCCGGAAGCTTTCTGAATCAACAGTTAACAATGCTAAGTTTGAGGCGGAAAAAATGGTCAGCGATGCTGGCAAAGAGGCTGACTCTCTTCGCAAAGAGGCTGCTATTCAGGCTAAAGATGTGGTTCTGCAGGCGAAGACTGATTGGGAACAGGAAGCTCGTCAATTGCGCAAAGAGATTCAGGTTCAAGAAAATCGCCTCCAACAGAAGGAGGAAAATCTTGAACGTAAGCAGGATCATATCGAGAAGCGGGGAGAAGAGTTGATTCGTCAGGAGACTCAACATCGCCAGCAAAGTGAGCAGTTGCAAAAAAAGAGTAATGAGGTTGATCAGGTTTATACTGAACAACGTAAAAAACTGGAAGATATCTCTGGTATGAGTGGTGAACAAGCCAAACAGCAGTTAGTTGACGCAATGTTGAGCGAAGCACGCCATGATGCTGCCAAGGAAATTAGAAAAATTGAAGAAGAGGCCCATGAAGAAGCCGACAAAAAGGCGAAAAAAATTACGGCCTTGGCAATTCAGCGTTATGCTGGAGATTTTGTAGCAGAAAAGACCGTTAGTGTCGTCCCCTTGCCATCAGATGAAATGAAGGGGCGTATCATTGGACGTGAGGGGCGGAATATTCGTGCCATTGAAGCCGCAACTGGGATTGATCTCATTATCGATGATACTCCCGAGGCCGTTGTGATTTCCGGGTTTAATCCTGTCCGTAGAGAGGTTGCCCGAATTTCATTGGAGCGGCTGATTGCTGATGGGCGAATTCACCCCGCACGAATAGAAGAGTTGGTCGAAAAAGCTCAGGAGGAAGTTGCCGAGGAAATTCGTCAGGCTGGTGAGCAGGCGACCTTTGATGTTGGGGTGCATGGCATCCATCCCGAAATTATAAAGTTGCTTGGGATGCTCAAGTATCGAACCTCCTATGGACAAAATGTGTTGGTTCATTCGATTGAGGTCGCCTTCCTGTGCGGCATGATGGCTGCTGAACTGGGGATCAATGTTAAACAGGCCAAGCGAGCCGGGTTGCTCCACGATATAGGTAAGGCAGTCAGCCACGAAATGGAGGGTTCACACGCGGTCAATGGTGGTGACCTTGCACGCAAGTATGGCGAATCACCTACAATTGTCCACGCTATTGCAGCTCATCATGAGGATGAAAAACCGGAAACGGTTCTGGCGATTTTAACCCAGGCGTCGGATGCGTTATCTGGTGCGCGTCCTGGAGCTCGCAGAGAAACCCTAGAAACCTATGTCAAGCGGTTGCGTGATCTGGAACAGGTTGCTACTTCATTTGATGGAGTGACCGGTTGCTTTGCTATTCAAGCTGGTCGTGAAGTCCGGGTTATGGTGTCGAGTGATCAGGTTACGGATGATTATTCACATGTATTGGCAAAAGATATAGCCAGCAAAATTGAGCAGGAACTGACCTACCCAGGACAAATCCGGGTAAATGTTATTCGTGAAACCAGGGCTGTCGAGTACGCTAAATAAGCATCGGTTTTCATGGGAAATAGGAACAGGCAGGGCTCGCGTTATTTTTCTCCTCATGGGAGAATCTGACCCGAGCCCTGATTTTATATTTGGAGTGTTTTGTGAGACTGTTATTTATTGGTGATATTGTTGGTCGAGCAGGAAGGCGAACCCTGACTGAGAACCTGGGCCGTTTGATTGATCACCATCTGGTTGATCTGGTTGTAGCTAATGGTGAAAATGCTGCGGCTGGATACGGTTTGACGGGGACTGTCCTGCGTGAATTATTTGATTCCGGTGTTGATGTTGTGACCAGCGGAAATCATATTTGGGACAAAAAAGAAATCATGCCGATATTGGATCGCGAATCTCGTTTATTGCGTCCGGCAAATTATCCGCCGGGGCTCCCGGGTCGTGGCAGTGGGGTCTATGAAACTGCTGCTGGAATCAAGGTCGGCATATTGAACCTTGAAGGGCGGGTGTTTATGAAGAATCTTGATTGCCCGTTTCGTGCGGCAGATGCTCTGGTCACTGAGTTGAAATTAACCACCCCGATTATTATGGTTGATTTTCATGCTGAAGCCACTAGCGAAAAACAGGCGCTCGGGTTTTACTTGGATGGCCAAGTTTCAGCAGTTATCGGAACCCACACCCATGTGCAAACAGCAGATGAACGGATTTTAGCTGGCGGAACTGGATATCTGACCGATGTTGGTATGTCCGGCAGCCAGGATGCTATCATCGGTAACCAGAAAGAAAGCGCCATGGATCGATTTCTTACTCAGTTGCCCGTCAGGCTTGAAGTGGCCAAGAAAGATCCACAACTTTCAGCCGTTTTATTGACCATTGACGAAACAACTGGGACCTGCAAACAGATTGAACGAATTCAACAAAAATAAAAAATGAGGACGTTATGAAGTCGGTACAAGAACAAATGGATGTTATCCGTCGGGGGGCAGTAGAAATCCTGGTTGAAGCGGAACTGGAAAAGAAGTTACAACAGTCGGTGGAAACTGGGAAACCCTTAACTATTAAGGCTGGCTTTGATCCAACTGCGCCCGATCTTCATCTTGGTCACACAGTTTTAATCCAGAAACTAAAACAATTTCAAGATCTGGGGCATCGTGTAGTGTTCCTGATCGGTGATTTTACCGGCATGATCGGTGATCCTACTGGGAAAAATGAGACCCGTAAGGTGCTCACGCGTGAAGATGTTCTGCGGAATGCTGAAACATATAAGGAGCAGGTCTTTAAAATCCTTGATCCCGCCAAGACAGTCATTGATTTTAACAGCCGTTGGATGAGCGAGATGGATGCCGCCGGGATGATTGAGCTCTCTGCTCGATATACTGTTGCGCGAATGTTGGAGCGAGATGACTTTCATAAGCGCTACACTGGTCAGCAGCCGATTGCTATCCATGAGTTTATGTATCCGTTGGTGCAGGGGTATGATTCCGTTGCTCTGGAGGCTGATGTTGAGTTGGGGGGTACGGATCAGAAGTTTAACCTGCTGGTGGGCCGGGAGCTGCAGAAGCAGATGGGGCAGCGACCCCAGTCAGTCTTAACGATGCCATTGCTT
>JASJGT010000305.1:0-3637 GCA_033791405.1 Desulfuromusa sp. | reverse complement strand
CAGGCGTTTCAAACAGACCTGTAAAAAATATGCAACCGGCCTGGAAGTTTTTGTTCAACCCGGATACGGCCTGGTCGAGCTGGTTGAGCAAAGCGCCCAGAAAAGTGATCACGCCCGGCGCCTTCTAACCCAATACCTGTTGCCCATGATGGACAAAGGAATGGACACCCTTGTGCTGGGCTGCACCCATTATCCTTTTTTAATGGAAACGATTAAAAAGGTGACAAAGAATCGTGTCACCATCATTGACCCCGCCGATGCCGTTGCAAATCAGGCCAAAAGACTGTTGATCCAATTTGATCTGGCCTCAAACAAAAACCATCATCCCCTGTTCCATTTCTATACAACAGGGGACAAAAAAATCGCCCAAACCTTTATCGACCATGCAATAAAAACCCCTTACATCCTTAATACTACAGCGTCTTTTTTTCTTAGAGACAGCAGCACCATAATTTGCTATAGTTCCAATCATCGGGTGCACTGCTGAAGCGAAGGTATTGTAACCGGACCAGTGCGCCTTTGTCAAAAAAAAAACGGCAACGGTGAAATGATCTACTTTGATACCCGTCAGATTGCTGGGTCCTTGAACTCACATAAACCAATATCGATTGAGATAGCAAACTCATCATTATTAGAGGGTTTGTGGGATGATCTGGTTCGCGAGCATCACTACCTGAGCTATCAAAAACTTCTTGGCCGTTATATTAAATATCTTGTCTTCATTGACCAAAAACCGGTTGCGGCATTATCCTGGAGTGCTGCGGCACTCAAACTACATGTCAGGGATTGGTTTATTGGGTGGGATGACATTCAGCGGCGACAGCATTTACACCGTTTTATTAGCAATAGCAGGTTTTTAATCCCACCGTGGGTTAAAATTCACAACTTAGGCTCTCATGTGCTTTCATTAGTAATCAAGCGGTTGAAGCAGGATTGGCTTCAACGTTTTGGCGTTTCTTTATGGATGTTGGAAACATTTGTTGATCCTCGTTATTTTCACGGCACTTTGTACAAAGCATCCAACTGGACTCCAATTGGACAAACCGCCGGTTATGGGAAAAAAGGGATCGGTTATATTCATCATGGCCATAAAAAGGAGGTGTATGTATACGTTTTAAACCCTGAATTCAGGAGAAAAATTGGTTGTAGTCACAAACCCTATCGCTTTCAGTGGCGCCCTCCACTCAATCATAGAAAAATGGAGGCGCTAAAAATGATTTTAAGAGATACCGACTGGCATCCGGAAATAGAAGCATCAATGGATCTGAACACCGATGACGTCAAAGACTTGGCCGATGAATTGGTTTGCTTTCATGAAAAATTCCACGACAGTTTCAATCGTATCGAGCAAAAACGATTGGGTCTTGGCTATCTGCAAGGCCTGTTGAGCAATTGTGATCGAAAATCTGTGGAACCGATGGCCTTGAATTTATTGAAAGGTAAGACGGATGTCCGTAACTTGCAACGATTTATGCAAATTCATAGCTGGGATGATAATGGCATGCTCAAGACTCACCTTGAATTGCTGGCCCCCAAAATTGCGACAGATGACGGCATGATTACCTTGGACCCCTCAGAATTTCCCAAAAAAGGAAAAGAATCTGTCGGTGTTATCCGGCAATACTGCGGGCGGATAGGTAAGGTAGAAAACTGCCAGTCAGGCGTATTCATTGGATATTCAGGTAAAAAAGGATACGGTTTGCTCAACGGTCAATTGTACATGCCGGAAAAATGGTTCTCTGAAGAATATGAAGAACGCAGAGCCAAGACTTTGGTGCCGGACGAACTTGTTTTTCAAACAAAGCAACAAATAGCTCTTACGTTAATCAAACGCGTTGTTCAAACAGGTCTGTTCCCGGCAAAGTGGATTGGTTGTGATGGGGCCTTTGGTTCTAATATCAACTTTTTGAGATCCCTACCGACAAATTTTCATTACTTTGCGTCAATCGCTTCAAACGAAAAAGTTTTTCTCAAAAAACCCGAAATCGGACTGCCTCCCTACAAAGGTAGAGGCCGGCGTCCTACAAAAGTCTGTGTCTTGAATGGGCAAGAACCTGTAATAGTAAAAGACCTGGCCAAGTCATCAACAATAAAATGGGACTCCGTGATTTTAGGCGAAGGTGCCAAAGGGCCTATTGTGGCACAAGCAGTTTGCATACGGGTTTACCGTTGCCGTGATGGGTTACCGGTTGATGAACCTGTTTGGCTTTTCCTTCGAAAAAATGCTGACGGCCAAATCAAATATGCCGTTTCAAATGCGCCAGCACACACTACTTTTATCGAGCTTTGCCAAGCCTCGACTATGCGTTGGCCCATTGAACAATGTTTCCAGGAAGCCAAAAGCCAGCTTGGAATGAGTCAATACGAACACCGTTCATGGCCAGCCTGGCACCGCCATATGCTGTATGTGTTTCTCGGTCTTCATTTTTTACTGCATGTGCGGCTTAAGCTAAAAAAAAACGACAATAATAACGGCAGCCCAAGCCCGATGCATAATAGCATCCGTTCTACCATTGAAGTCCTTAACTCTCCAAGGAGCTCTTGAAATTGTGGAGTATCATATAATACGAAATTATGTGGCATACAAATCACACAGGAAAGCTGCAGTAAAGTTAGCCGAGGCGGTTGGGTTCAAAATGACGCTGTAGTATTACTTTGGAAGTCCCTTTTTGATGAAAAAAATAATGTAAAGATCACATTTTAGCCGGTTCTGAAAAACAATTTTTCATTCTTTGAGCAAAATCTACTGTTTCTCCAATTATGTCGATTCCAGCCCGGCCTCATTTCCCAATTTGATAAACTTGATTTTGAAATATCTTTACACTGTTCACAGATATGTTATGAATTTGTCGAAGTTAAAAAACAATGCGGATCAATTATAATTTTAAGCTGTATGATATTCAGGTTCACTTAGCAACTTGTTGAACACGGTATAGGAGGAAAAAGGGAATGGGTGTTCAGTTCACTAATCGAATTGGCAAACAGTATTATCTCCGAGAAGGAAAAACCAAGACTGGAAAACCTCGATATTTTTTCTCGGCACAACAACAGGGGAAAGGTGAGGTTGTTGATCAGATCCCTGCTGGATATGAAATCTATGAGCATCCAGAAAATGCTCAGGTATTTATAAGAAAAATACGTTCCCAATTGATCACCGACCTTGAGAAACAGCTCGTTGAGAAAGCTGTCAAAGCATTGCAACGCTCAAAACGGTATATCATTGATCGTAAAAATGAGTATATCACGATTTATGAATCAAGTGCCGATGTTGAGAATGTCAAAAGATTCTTTAGTGATTTCCTGAAATCTACCCCTCTTCGTTCAGGAATTACGGTGGATGATGCCACAGATATGCTTGTCGGTGGACACTATACGGCCATGCTCCGATTTCATCTTGCGAATAGAGAGCAACGAACATTTACGGTAGAACGGTTCTGTTTTCGAGGCGCAATTGATGATTGGATCTATCTTGATGGTCCTGAGAATCTCAAGACGCTGATTGATATGCATGTCAAATTGTTGGGGACGGATGATTTCTTTGACGCCCTACCTACTAAAATCGTCTTTTAGCTCAGTTCTGTGGTCGTATCTACGGAATTGCTCATTGGTAGAAGGTGCTCCGAACCTTTGAGAATGT
>JASJGT010000304.1:0-2587 GCA_033791405.1 Desulfuromusa sp. | reverse complement strand
GCATGAGGTTAAAAACGTAGCGACGTCCTTCTGGGTCGTAGCTGAAGCAGAATTGGAGTGCCTGACGGATTGGCTTGCCAATCCGCCCTTCACTGGCTTCAAATAGAGCCATGGAGAGATCAATTGGTGAAAAGCGCTGTCCGATCAGATAGCGTACAATCGTGCCGTCTTTGGTGACAATAAATGCGGCGATCGGGTGGAGAAAATCATCCCCCTCTTTTTTAAAATAGTAACCTGCCGCATCGGTCAATTTGAGAATATTTTCTTGATTACCGGTTAAAAATTTCCAGGCTTGCTTGGGATAGGGAGCCTGTATTGCGGTTAGAAATGTCTGTTTACTGTGGGCTGCCATCTCCGGGGTTTCTGTCGGATCGAAGCTGACGCTGAGAATATTGTAGTCCTCACCTGGATCCATTTTGATGTCCGGTAAGACGGCAGATAGCCCCCCCAAAAGCATGTTGCAAACATTTCGGCAGTTGTAGAAAACCGGCACGATAAGGGTTGGGCGATCAATTAATTGATCTAATCGAACAGATTTTCCAGTTGAATCAACAAAATCCAACTGGAGTGGAATCTGTTGTCCCAACTGTTCGACAAGCTCAACTCTGCCGTCAGCGGCAAGCGCAGGGCTTGATATAAAAATCAGCAGTGAGACTATTAAAAGTTTAAAGTACAAAAAAGTTTCCTTGGCGAATTGAAATAGTGTTATGTGGCGAAAATCTGGAGTAGTTTACAAATATAGTCAAGAATTGTAAATAACATAGTTATAAAAAATGCTGTTGGCGTTACCTTGTGTAGCACGCTATAAATATCAAAATTATTAAAGGGGGTCAAACATGCTTGAAGATTTGGAAGAGCGGATAACCGAATTGGAAATCCGTTTCAGTCACCAAACACAATTACTTGATGAACTCAACGAGGTGCTCACCGACTGCAATCACCGAATTGACCGTTTGAGTAAGGAAAATCAGCGCCTGCGGGAAACAGTCAGCACCCTTTCTCCATCCCTGGAAGAATCCCCGGATGAATAGCTTGCTTTTTAGCCCCTCAATGCGCCGGATTGTTTTGGAAGCTCTTATCCTTTGTGTTTTAGCCGCTGCGGTTGGCTTGAGTCTGAACTTTAAACTGATCTTCAATGCTTTTTCAGGTAAATCTGTTGCTCCAGTGGTTTCTAGCAGCGCTGAGCCTAGCGAAGGTGAAACCGTTGCTACCGATACTCTTGATGCGTTCCCTATGCCAGTAGAATTGGTTGATTTGGATGAGTTACTTTCTGCCGGAGCTCTGCTGATTGATGCCCGCAGTTTTCACTCCTATCAACAAGAACATCTTGTTGGGGCGCTTTCCCTGCCGTTTGCTGATTTTTCTGACCAGATTGAGAAATTTAAGCAGCAGATTCCCGTTGACCAGACTCTGATAACTTACTGTAGTGGCTATGGTTGCCCCGACTCATTTGATTTGGGCGTCCGTCTTATGCAGGAAGGGTATTTGGACGTCCTGGCCTATGAGGGGGGGCTTCCCGAGTGGAAAGACGCTGGTCGAGCGTTGGAGAGGGCGGACCAATGACACTGCTGGGGAAATCCATCTACAATATCAGCCGATTTATTTTGGCCGCTGTCTTCATCTATGCTGGGGTGGTCAAGTCCAATGATATCGTTGCTTTTGCCGGACAGATTGCCAACTATCAGATCCTTCCGTACGCTTGGAACTACCTGATCGCCTCAATTCTCCCTTATCTTGAACTGCTCTGTGGCATGTTGCTACTACTCAATATGCGGGTGCGACCTGCGGTCCTGGTTCTGTTTGTCCTGAATATTATCTTTATGATTGCGCTGTCCTCTGCAATCATCCGTGGGTTTGATATCGACTGCGGCTGCTTTAAACCCGATTCCGCTAATCCGACCACTCCTTTAGCTGCATTATGGCGTGATGCCGGATTACTTGTTCTGCTGATTGCCGCCTGGTTTCTGCGTGACCTGCGACACCCTGTGGAGGCTGGCTGATGGCTCAGGACCTATGGCAACAATCTTTACAGGATGCTGTGACTTCGGCAAATCAGTTGGCGGGCTCCTTTGATTTTGATCCACGTCCACTTGCGGTGGTCGAGGCAAAATATCCCATGCGCATCACTCCCTATTATCTGGGGTTGATTGAGCAGGTTGATGACCCGATCTGGAAACAATGTGTGCCTGATCTACACGAACTTGCCGAAGATGGATTATCTGATCCCCTGGCTGAAGAGGATAATTCTCCCGTTCCTGCCATCATTCATCGCTATCCCGACCGGGTCATATTTTATGTCTCCGGTAGTTGTGCCAGTTATTGTCGTTTTTGCACCCGCAAACGGAAGGTTGGTTGTGCTGATATGGCACTGAGTTTTCGAGATTTACGTGAGGGAATCGATTATATTGCCGCGAATTCACAAATTCGTGATGTGATTTTTTCCGGTGGCGATCCCCTGCTGTTGCCCGATCCCGTTTTGCAAGATTTACTCGCCAGGGTTTATGCGATACCCCATGTCGAAATGATCCGTATCGGCACACGGGTTCCTGTCACTTTGCCAGAGCGAATTACCGATCGATTATGTGCC
>JASJGT010000303.1:0-5765 GCA_033791405.1 Desulfuromusa sp. | reverse complement strand
CGATTGTGGAACCTTGGCACCCTCTTCAAAATGGATCGTTGCCTGAACATGATGACCCTGCTTGATCAACTCCCGGGAAACACGAAAGCCAATATCACCACAACCAATGATAGTAAAATCACTCACTTTTTTCTCCAATTTTATTGTAAACTTTTGTTGATAATTTCATAGAGATCTCTGGATAAATCCGCCTGTTGTAAGCGGAGAAGTTCTTGTTTCAACAACTCCCGACGTTTCGGTTCCAGACGTTGCCAACGCGTCAGCGGTGATGCCATCCGTGCGGCGACCTGTGGGTTTCGCTGATCAAGCAACAGGATCTGGTCAATCAAAAATTGATACCCGGTACCATCAGGACGATGAAAAACCGCCAGATTCTGAGACAAAGCCCCCAATAATGCTCGCACCCGATTCGGGTTACTCAGGCTAAAATCAGCGTGCTGCAACAAATTCTCAACATCAGTAAATGTTTCGGTTCGATGCGCTAATGCCTGGAGACTAAACCATTTATCAAGCAACAACGGATGCATTTTCCACTGCTGATAAAAATCATCAATGATCTTCTGCCGTTCGTCTGCAAAGCTATCGACAAGAGCTGAAAGCGCTACTATTCGATCGGTCATATTTGTTGCGGTGCGGTACTGCAGCAGAGACAGTTCATTCATTTCCTGTAGATCCAGACGCATCAGTAATGAAAGAGAGAAATTGCCCAAACTACGCTGTCCGACCGCAGCAGAATCTAGAGAATAGTGACCCTCCACGGTGAAGCAGTCTTTATAACGTTGCCGCAGGAGGGTTTGATTCTCTTGTGCCAGTTGATAAATGGCATGATCACGGACATCTCTGACAACCTGTGGGTCAAATGTATCCAACTGATCAGCCAGATACTGCTCGCTTGGCAGAGTCAATAATTGAGTCAGCAGGCTCTGATCAACCCGATAGTCAGCCAATGCCTTTTTCCAGGCATCGATAAAAATCGGCTGCAAAGAAAATGGATCCCCCTGCTCATGATCATTGTACATCCGCAGTAATTCACTCAATGCCAGAGTCTGACCAGCTTCCCAGCGGTTAAAGGAATCGCTGTCGTGAGCCATACGAAACGCCAATTCTTCATCAGTAAAATCATATTGCAAGCGAACCGGTGCAGAGAATCCCCGCAACGGTGAAAGGGTCGGCAGTTGATCAATACCAACAAATGAGAACGACTGTGTCTGCTGAGTCAGATCAAGAACCCGGGTCGTATCTCCGGGCTTGGTCTCCCCTGATAATTGGAGTTGAATATCTTCTCCCACACCATTCATCAAACCGACAGCCAACGGAATATGAAACGGTTGTTTTTTATTCTGTCCCGGAGTTGATGGACAACTTTGTGATATTTCAAGTGTCAAAACCTGCTGAGCAGCATCATAATTCTGCTGAATCTTCACCTGCGGTGTCCCAGCCTGTGAATACCAACGTTTAAATGTTGCAAGATTGATATCCCCAGCCTCCTCCATTGCCGCGACAAAATCATCGCAGGTGACCGCCTGACCATCATGCCGGTTGAGATACAGTTGCACTCCAGCAATAAATTTTTCTTCACCGAGCAGGGTCTGCATCATCCGGATAACTTCAGCTCCCTTGTTGTAAATCGTGGTGGTGTAAAAATTATTGATTTCCAGATAAGAAGAAGGTCGGACCGGATGTGCCATCGGCCCGGCATCCTCAGGAAATTGAAATTGCCGCAGAATCCGCACATCATCAATCCGCTTAACCGCTGCCGAGTTCATAGCGGAAGAAAACTGTTGATCGCGAAAAACCGTCAAACCCTCTTTTAAGCTGAGTTGGAACCAATCCCGGCAGGTCACCCGGTTTCCTGTCCAGTTATGAAAATATTCATGACCGATCACCGATTCGACACCCAAATAATCGGCATCGGTTGCTGTTTCTGGATGAGCCAGAACATATTTGGAATTAAAGATATTCAGTCCCTTGTTTTCCATTGCCCCCATATTAAAATCATCAACAGCAACAATCATAAAACGATCAAGGTCATATTCCAGGGCAAAGGTCTCCTCATCCCACTGCATAGATTTTTTCAGCGACCGCATGGCATGATCACAGTAATCGCCGTTACGCTCCTCAACATAAATCTGCAGCAGCACATCACGCCCCGACATGGTTGTGTAATGATCTTCCAGACAAACCAGATCACCCGCCACCAAGGCAAACAGATAGCTGGGCTTGAAGAAAGGATCCTCCCAAACCACAAAATGGCGACCGCTCTGTAACTCCCCCTGTTCCAGAAAATTCCCATTACTGAGAAGTACCGGATATTTTTTATCCGCCTCAATTCGCACCCGGAAACGAGCCAACACATCCGGCCGATCAGGATAGTAGGTGATTTTGCGAAACCCCTGCGCCTCACATTGGGTACAAAAATTTCCGCTAGTCAGATAGAGACCTTCCAAGGAAGTATTGTTGAGTGGATCAATCTGCGTTTGAATTTCAAGGGTAAATTTTTCCGTCACCGTAGTGATCTGCAAACTTTCGTCATCCTGCTGATAATCAGCTGATGTCAGCATCTTGCCATCCACTCTAACCTCAAGCAGTTGTAGTTGTTCACCATCCAAAATCAGAGGTTCCGGCATGCCGTTCCGGTCAGGATTCAGAGACATTTGCAAAGTTGAAGAAACCCGCGTTGCTGAGTCATGCAAGTCAAATTTCAGGTCGACGTGTTCAACCAGATATGCAGGAGTTTTATAATCTTTCAGGTAGATTGTTTCGGGAGTGTTTTGAGCTAAATTCATTGTATGTATATCCGGGCTAAAAGGGAGAAGGTTTTTTACAAAAATACCAGCAGAGAATAGCTTTTTCAAATTGATAGAAAGGGGAACATGCTAAATCATGAACGGGCGCTAACTTATATTCAGAAACGATAACCTCTATTAAGAAGAGAATGCCGCAACTTGATTTATCAAAAGCGCCCCCCTAAACAAGAACCTCTCATTCCTTGAGTTGAATATGAAGTCGACCATCCTGAACGGTGATGGAATCAACACCGTCGGAAAATGTCTTCCAGAATCCTTCATCAGTGCCAAACTGTTCTATCAGGTCGATATTTTTAAGACCACCCATCCATGCCGCCGGAACAGGGACCCCCATGATACTAACGCCTCTGATTTTCACCACGGGTCGGGTCTCACGATAAGCAAGCTCAACACCTGCCTTGACTCGCAGGGTTTTACCACCAAACACAGGAAAATCCGGATCAACCGGGATCAACAGCTTCGCACTAACCAAACTATCGGACAGATCAATAGCCAGCTTGTCAGCTAAATCGGTATTCTTTGCCAATAAGGCATTAATTTCCCGCTCACTCAGAGTGATCTCCCTGGATGCCCCCTCTTCGCTATAGGCTTCAGGCTTGAGATTGCCATCCGGTAATCTTTTATCGGGGTTGTCCTGAGCATCTGTCGACTGTTGATTTTTCTGTAGACGGGGTATTGCTGTTGGGCTGCCAATCATTTCAAATTGTTGCAGTTTATTCTCCAGTTGCGTTTCTTCCTGCTGGCTTAACACCACCGGGGTAAAAGAACGGGGAAACAACCAAGTTCTGGCGGCAAAAATTGTCCCGACAATGGTCAATACCATCACCAGAACAACGATGCCAAACACCTGCATACCCGAAAATCCACTTTTCTTTGCTTGCTCTGCCATTTATATAGCCCCCTATTTTTTTAATTCATAATCCTTGAACAAAAGACTCGTCTGAATTCCTTGATTATTCTGATATTTTCCACTGGAATAGTTTTCGTGCTCCCCTTCCAGGGTATGATAATAAACCTGACAGATCTCGACTCCAGCATAGATTCTGATCGGTTGGACACAAAATATTTCCAGCGTCCAGAATCCCTTGAAACCGACATCACCAAACCCTGCCGTCACATGGATAAACAGCCCAAGCCGACCAACTGAAGAACGCCCCTCCAACATTGGCACCAGATTATTTGTTTCAGTGTACTCAACTGTTCTCCCCAGATACAACCGGTTGGGTTCCAAAAGCAACCCGTCTGCAGGAATCATGATCTGCTGATAGGGATTATCCTTTTTCATATCGAGGGTAGACTCACTGTACACGACCAATTCATCATGCAATGACAGATTATAACTGTTAGGATTAAGTCTATCGCTGTCGTAAGGCTTGATAATGATATCACCATCAATCCTGTTTGCTATTTCTTTACCAGATAAGATCATTGAATATTCCCATCAAATTGATTGTTGATTGAGTTTTAAAAACCACATCCGACACCGGCATATTCATCTTCATAATCAATCGCCCCTTTGGGGCATGCCGGGATACAAAGGCCATCTGAATCACATTTAGCAGCATCCAAAATCGCTTTTCCATCGACCAGACTGATAGCATTTTCTGGACAAACTTTTATACATTCAGCACTTCCACAACACAGATTTGCATCGATAATGATTTCCAGCATTAGAGTTTTCTCCAAGGGTATAAAGTAATTATTTTTGAGCGCATATCCTAGTGAAATTTCCGAAGACAGGTCAAGAAAGGAGATCGAAGTTACATCGACTCTCGCAGCCCTCCACAGGCCCAACAAGCACCAAATTGCCCCTCAATCTGTTCACCACAAACCGGACATAACCAAGGATCAGATGTTGCCAGGTCACTTTTCAACCAAGATTTGAGAAATGTCTGGGCACGGGGAAAAGCTTCGTCATCAATCACCCAAAGTTCTGGATAACATTCGGTAAAAGGTATTTCCCCGAGAGCTGAAGAAAGTTGATCATTGCGCAGAGAGCATTCTATCCCCTCCTGAGCCAGTATTTCTTTGAGCAATCCCGCCTGTGGTCGATCCCAGTAATTAAAAACATGCAGCTTTTTCATGGCAACCAGTATATCATTTATCCGGAAATTTCACATAGAATCTAAAACTGATAAAATAACCAGCTTATTGAAATGGAATAGTTTAGAGCATGCAAGAGACAATCAAAAATGTTTTGACCTCCAAGGTCTATGAAGCGGCCATTGAAACCCCCCTTGAAGAAGCGCTGACTCTTTCAACCGAATTGAACAACCGGATTCTTCTCAAACGGGAGGATCTGCAACCGGTTTTTTCTTTTAAGTTGCGTGGCGCCTACAATAAAATTGCCCACCTCTCTACAACGGAAAAAGATCAAGGGATAATTACTGCATCGGCCGGAAATCATGCTCAGGGTGTTGCTTTCTCAGCGCAAAAACTCGGCTTAAAAGCTCTCATTGTGATGCCGGTCACCACACCGCAGATCAAAATTGCTGCAGTTAAAGCTTTTGGCGCAGAGATTGTTCTGCATGGAGATAATTATTCCGAAGCTGCTGATCGCTGTAAAGAAATACTCAACGAAACGGGCATGACCTATATTCACCCTTTTGACGATAAGCTGGTGATTGCAGGTCAAGGAACTGTTGCAGATGAATTACTCCGTCAAACAGCAGGAAAACTTGATGCGGTCTTTGTTCCGGTCGGAGGTGGCGGGCTGATTTCTGGGATAGCGGCCTATCTGAAAGCTCTGGCACCAGAAGTTAAAGTGATCGGGGTCGAACCGATTGACAGTGACGCCATGTATCAATCCCTGCAAGCTAACAAACGGGTCACTTTAAAATCGGTGGGAATCTTTGCCGATGGCGTGGCAGTGCGAAAAGTTGGCAAACTCACCTTCGATCTATGTCGCCAGCATGTTGATGAAATTATCCGCGTCAACACAGATGAACTTTGTGGCGC
>JASJGT010000302.1:0-2691 GCA_033791405.1 Desulfuromusa sp. | reverse complement strand
CATGTGAGGATAGAGGGCATAGTTCTGAAACACCATCGCCGCATCCCGGTCTTTAGGGGCCACATCGTTGACCACCCGGTCAGATATTTCAATTGTTCCAGCGGTAATATCTTCAAGTCCGGCAATCATTCTTAGAACTGTTGACTTGCCACAGCCGGATGGACCGACAAAAACCACAAATTCCTTATCTACAATGTCCAAGTTGATGCCGTGGATAACTTCCAGCTTGCCATATTTCTTGACAAGGTCTTTTAAAACTACATTAGCCATGAACAGAAACTCCGCCGAGAAAGGAACATGATAATCAGCTAAAATCATTAGAGGTTGATTATTATTTAATAGGAACGCACTATTTTATTTATTATTCTGATTAAGTCTATATTTTTTTACATCGAATCATTGACGAATCGGTATTATTGGTCTTTACTTGGAGTATAGAAAGTCTAGACTTGTTTGTCGAACACTTTGCACCATCAAACAGTTGCTTGCAAGAATTTATGTTGAGTCTGTCAACATCCTAACCGATTTGAGGAGGAAACAATGTCAAAAATTAAATGCTTTTGGCTCGTTATGGCAGTAGGTATGTTGATCAGTTTTGCTGGGTCCGCGTTTGCTAGCCCGACCGAAATTCACTGGTGGCACGCTATGCGTGGGGCACGTGGCGAAGTTGTGCAGCACATTGTGGATCAATTTAACAATTCTCAGTCTGACTACAAGGTGATACCGACCTACAAAGGCTCTTATGATGAAGTCGTAAATGCTGGGGTAGCAGCTGTACGCGCTGGAAAACAGCCACATATCCTCCAGTCATTTGAAGTTGGCACCCAGACCATGATGCTTTCTGGAGCTATTTATCCGGTTTATCAATTGATGGCGGATAATGGCTATAAAATTGATTGGTCGCAGTATCTGCAGCCAGTGCTTTCTTATTACATGAATGCTGACGGCAATCTGATGTCGATGCCTTTTAACTCGTCAACGCCGGTCATGTACTACAATGTTGATCTGTTTAAAAAAGCTGGGATCCCCATGCTGTCTAAAGAGAAACCGATCACCTGGGATAAACTGGGTGAGATTACCGGGACACTGGTCAAGTCTGGTGTCGAAGGTGGTCTGGTTACCGCGTGGCAGTCATGGACTCAGGTAGAGAATTACAGCGCCATCCATAATATCCCATTTGCCAGCAAGGCCAATGGCTATGAAGGTCTCGATACTGAGTTGATGATCAATAACGACAAGGTTGTCAATCACGTTGCCCGGTTGAAGCGTTGGATGGGTGATAAGCGCTTTTATTATGGTGGCCAGAAATACCAAGGTCCCAAATCAGAATTCATTGGCCAGAATGCCGGTGTTTATATTGATTCGATCAGTGGCATTGCAAAGCTGAAAAAAGCTGTCAAAGACTTCACTTGGGATGTCGCTCCGCTACCTGTAGAATCATGGATGAAAGAACCACAGAACAGTATTATTGGTGGTGCTTCTCTATGGATTTTCAAGGGTTTGCCAAAGCAAGATTATGCCGGTGTTGCAGCATTTCTGAAGCACCTGGCCAATAACGAGTCACAGATTTATTGGCATAAACAAACGGGTTACTTCCCAATCACTCTAAAAGCTTATGATAAACTCAAGGCTGATGGTTACTACGCAGCTAATCCTTTTCAAGAAGTTGGTATCAAACAGTTAACTCGCAAGGTTCCAACCAAAATTTCCCGAGGCCTGCGCCTGGGCTACTTTATTCAAATCCGCAATATTATCAACGAGGAGCTTGAGCTGGTATGGAACGATTCAAAAACTCCGCAGGAGGCAATGGATAATGCCGTTGCTAGAAGTAACGTGAAGTTACGTGAGTTTGAAAGAATTTATAAATAGTTTTTCTGATGAGCTCTGATCTTCTATTTATCCGAGAAGATCGGAGAGTTTTTTAACCTCAAATTCGGGGGTATTCTCTGCTTGAGAATGCCCCCGAATCGGTGATAATATACTGTCATGTTAATAAAACGCTCTTACTTTAAGACCCGATCGCTACCATATCTACTGATCCTGCCACAGGTTTTGATCACACTGACTTTCTTCTATTGGCCGGCAGTACAAGGTATTTTTGCTTCTTTTCAAGTAAGTGACCCTTTTGGATTTCGCACCAAATTTGTCTGGTTTGATAACTATATCGCTCTGTTTAAAGATCCTCTCTATTTAAAATCAATTTTAACGACTCTGGTTTTCAGTGGTTCGGTTGCTGTTGTATCGATTGCCTTCGGTTTGTTTCTGGCCAGTATGGCCAACCGGGTATTGAAACTCACGACGCTAACCCGTACCCTGCTCATCTGGCCCTATGCTATTGCTCCGGCTATCTCTGGAATTCTGTGGCTTTTCCTGCTTCATCCTTCCTATGGCGTGGTCGCAATTGGTATGGAGGAGTTGTTTGGTATCGACTGGAACCCGTTGCTGAAAAGCTCCAACGCCATGCTGATGATTGTTATGGCCAGTGCCTGGAAAAATATCAGTTATAATTTTGTGTTTTTTCTGGCGGGACTCCAGGCAATTCCCCGTTCGTTGATTGAAGCTGCGGCAATCGATGGCGCCAGCCCATTTCGACGCTTCTGGACGATTACCTTCCCGTTGCTTTCGCCAACGATGTTTTTTGTCACCGTCATGACAATTATTTTTTCATTTTTTGAGTCCTTTGGCATTATT
>JASJGT010000301.1:0-4092 GCA_033791405.1 Desulfuromusa sp. | reverse complement strand
TATATGCAACCCATAAACATATTTTTTAAATTTGATGAAAATGTCCAATATGTAGTGTTAGTCGAATTAGTAGATTCGCGGTGGGGTGGAGCTATGTCTTAGAACCTCTGCAAAGCAATACCCTCAGCTCGATTCTCAAATCTTAGCAGTTATGATCAGTAACAGCAGCGGTTAGTAAATGCCCTCGATCTATTAATCAAATATCCTGTCAAAATATGATTTCGCATCTCCTTAGGATTTTTGAAGGACATTATTCTTTATGCCTCACGATAAAATTTCCACAGTATGTTCCGATTTTCAAAGCGGTGTTGTTTTCTGATCAGCAAACCATTTTCCACATTAGATTCCAAATATTCAAAATAAGTATTCGGAAGAACCCAC
This sequence comes from Desulfuromusa sp., assembly GCA_033791405.1. Lineage (GTDB taxonomy): Bacteria > Desulfobacterota > Desulfuromonadia > Desulfuromonadales > Geopsychrobacteraceae > Desulfuromusa. The sequence continues at coordinate 3,711 of JASJGT010000301.1, read as the reverse complement.
GTTTTCAGAAATTATTTTAGCCACTAAACAGTATTAGCTACTGTAAAACTTGGAAAAGAAAAGAATAATTTCAGAATCCTTAAAAAATTGGTTTATTTTAAATAAGTTTTATTATAAAATGCAATTTAACTCTTTTTAAATTAGGAACATCCGCAATCATTCTATTGGAGACGAAAATGGCAACAAAAGCTAAGTTTGGGATATCACAAAAACTCCTGCTCACACTACTGGTAGTTGCTTTAGTTCCATTGATTAGTATCTGGTTTGTCAGCTATCAAAGTATCACTAGCTTGACGACGGAAAAAGTCAACCAGGAGCTAACGGCAATAAATAACAACCTGATCACACATGTTGACGATTGGGTCGATATGAACCAACGGATGTTGCTGCAGAACGCCTCTTTAAGCGAGATGCAGTCGATGCAATCACGTCTTCAGAATCCCGCTTTGGAAACAATTGCAAAATACTATGATTGGGCCTATCTGGCATTTACCACTGACCCTAAGGGCAATAACATCGGTCGGAGTGATGGTAAGAAAACCAAATATTATGGTGATCGCGCTTATTTTACTCAGGTTGCTGAAGGTAAACAGTTTGGAAAACAGATTCTGATTGGGAAAACCTCTGGTAAACCCGCAATGGTTCTTTCAACTGGTATTTTTGATCAAGCGGGAAAGATTAAGGGCGTCTTAGCTCAGGCAATGACCCTGAATAAACTATCAGGAAAAATTGTCAGCAATCGAATTGGTGAAACAGGTTTTACTTTTCTGGTTGATGAAAAGGGCGAAGTTATCGCTCATCCTGATGCTGAAATGACACGTTCACGAGTAGATTTGAACAAAAATCAAGCCCTTCAAGCTTTGAAACAGGGACAATCATTCTCCATTTATGACAATTTCAATGGCGATAAAATTGTAGCTGTTGCGCAAAAAACAGCTCAGGGCTGGGTCATGGTCAGCCAACAAAACTATGCTGAAGCTTACCAGGTCATCAAAGCTGAAAACCAAAAAGCCCTCTATCTGTTGATTGCGACTCTGATTATTGTTGTTCTTATCGCTGTATTCGTTTCTCGATCATTAACAGCACCAATTCGCGAATTAACCGAAGTTGCCGATAAATATAGTCAAGGTCAGCTGGATCTTAAAATCAGCGGTCTGAATCGAAATGACGAAATTGGGCAACTCAGTCAGTCAATTGAGAGGTTGGGAACAAGTATCCGAATGGCAATCAGCCGCTTACAAAAAAAGAAATCCTAGTAAGCTATCGAAGCTGACAAATCAGAGCGTTTAATTGCAGGGCAGTGGGAATCACTGCCCTGTTTTTATTTAGCTTCGGCTCATGGATAGTCCGACTACCTCCTAGGGCTTAAATAACATCTCTGCTGCTTCGTAAATAGTCTCTGACAGGGTCGGGTGGGGATGAATCGATTTCCTTAGATCCTCGCTCACTGCGGCCATTTCCATAGCTACCACACCTTCAGCAATCAGTTCACCAGCACCCGGTCCGGCGACCGCTACACCGAGAATCCGATCAGTTTCAGGATCAACAATCAATTTTGTCATCCCATCATCCCTTCCCAGAGTCAGGGTACGGCCATTTCCTCGCCAGGGCATTTTTGCTGTTTTGATCTTAATTTTCTGTGCACGTGCTGCTGTTTCGGTCAGACCACACCAGGCGATCTCCGGATCAGTAAAAACAACAGCAGGAATAGCACGGGGATCAAAGACGGCTTTACGTCCAGAAGCGACTTCTGCCGCGACATTGGCTTCAGCATAAGCCTTATGTGCCAACATCGGCTCACCGGCAATATCTCCGATGGCAAATATATGCGACTCGGTGGTTCGTTGTTGCCCATCAACTAAGACAAAACCTTTTTCATCTATTTTAATTTGGGTATTTTCAAGACCCAGATTTTCAGTATTTGGTTTACGTCCAATAGCAATCAGGACCTTGTCAAAGCGTTTCTTACTCTGCTCAGAGTGTTTATCCACCAGAGTGACAGCAACACCATTTTTCTGTTCTTTGAGTTCAATAACCTTGGTTTTCAGCAGAATTTCTTTGAATTTCTTATCCAACCTCCGTTTCAGCACCGAGACTAAATCCCGGTCACACCCGGGCAATAAACCATCAGTCATTTCGACGACGGACACCTTGCTCCCCATTGCCACATAAGCCGACCCCAGTTCCAGGCCGATATAACCGCCTCCGACAACAAGTAGTGTTCCGGGAATCTCAACAAGCTCAAGTGCACCAGTCGAATCGATAATTTTTTGACTGTCCGCTTCAACCCCTGGCAACATAATTGGCCGCGAACCAGTCGCAAGAATCACCTGATCAAAGAGCATTGTTCCCGTGTCGCCTGCAACAGTCGTCACTGACAACGTCCTGGAATCTAGAAACTGTGCGGTTCCGCGAACATAAGTCAGTTTCCGCTGGTTAACCATGCCTCCTAGGCCCTGAGTCAGTTTTTCAACCACTTCATTTTTCCAACTGCGAACGCGTTTCACATCAATTTGAGGTTTTGTAAAACTGACCCCAATTTCTTTTGATTCTTCAGCCTCAGTAACCAACTTTGCAACATGCAACAAAGCCTTTGATGGAATGCAGCCGCGATACAGACAAACCCCACCCGGATTGATTTCTGGATCGATCAAAGTAACAGAAAGGCCCAATTCTGCAGCCTTGAATGCAGCAGTATAACCTCCAGGTCCAGCACCAATAACAACCAACTGTGCATGTTCTGGAATCTTCTCAGCTTGACTCATTTAATTACCCCTTCATGACCAGATTGATAGGATTTTCCATGGCCTCACAGATCCAGCGCAGGAAGCGGGCACCGTCAGCACCGTCAATAACCCGGTGATCATAAGTCAGCGACAGGGTCATCATCTGTTCTGGAACAAACTCATGACCATTCCAAACGGGCTCTGTTTCTGCTCGCGAGATTCCAAGAATTGCCACCTGAGGAGCATAAACAATCGGTGTAAACGCTATTCCACCAATTCCACCCAAATTACTGATAGTAAACGTCCCACCCTCCAGATCAGCCGGGCTGATTTTTCTTTCCCGGGTTTTGGCCGCCAGTTGATTCAGCTCAACCGCCAAGGATTCAATCCCTTTCTGATTGGCATCCCGAATCACCGGCACCAGCAAACCATTGGGGGTATCAACTGCAACACCAACATGGACATACTGCTTGAGAATCAGTTCTTTACTCGCCAGATCCAAGCTGCTGTTGAATTGCGGAAAAACGCTCAAAGCGGCGGCACAAACCTTGACCAGAATAGCAGTCAGTGTCAGCTTACTGTCAGAGCCAGTCCCATAATTATAATTTTGACGAAATTCTTCAAGCTCCGTAACCCGAACCTTGTCATACTGGGTCACCATGGGAATGGTCGACCAGGCATAATTCATAGAATCGGCGGTTAGTTCACGAATTCGCGATAGTGGCTCGCGAGAGATCTCACCCCACTGACTAAAATCAGGAAGCGGTCGCTGAGCATGTAATCCCCGGAATTCAGCTGCTGCGACAACCTCATGACCACCACCAGTCAGCCGCTGCATGGTATCGCGAACAAACAACCTGACATCCTCCTCGCTGATTCGACCACCAGATCCAGATCCTTGAACCTGATAAATATCGACACCGAGGTCGCGTGCCATACGGCGTACCGATGGTGCAGCTGGAGCAACCTGATTGTCGCGACGCAC
>JASJGT010000300.1:0-3895 GCA_033791405.1 Desulfuromusa sp. | reverse complement strand
GTGAATTCACCCAGGGTCTGATTATCAGAGGCTATACGGATGAAGAGATTATCGCTATTCTAGGGGGTAATTTTATGCGGGTTTTTTCAGAGATATTAGATTAACTATTATATTTCAATACAAGGAAAAATAATGAAAATTGCAGTATTAGGCGGTCTGGGTTCGCAGGGTAGGGGCGCATTGCTTGACCTCGTAAATAGTGTTGCTGTAGACGAAATCATTTGTGCGGATGCAAATCTTGACAGTTGGGATAGCTTTGCTGCAACAGTGGATACAAAGAAAATTACCCCAATCAAAATTGACGCTTCCTTTACTGATTCGCTGGTTCAGTTGTTACAGCAAGACGTTGATGCCGCAATCGACTTGCTACCGCTTAAATTCATGGTCAATGCCTTTGAGGCCGCAATAACTGCCAAAGTTCCACTGGTCAGTACTAATTATTCACACCCGCTACGTCACTTACATCAACAAGCTCTGGATGCTGGTGTCAGCCTCATGCCTGAGTGTGGGCTGGACCCTGGGATTGATCTGGTTTTGTTCGGCTATGGCGTCAAGCAATTTGATGAGGTCAAAGTACTGCAATCCTGTTGTGGGGGCTTCCCGGAAAAAAGTGCCTGCAATAACCCACTTAATTACAAAGTGACTTGGAACTGGGATATGGTTTTAACCAGTTCAAAACGTGAGTCGGTGTTTATCAAAGATGGCAAGAAATTAGTTATCCCTGCGACTGAACAGCACAGTAAGAAGAATATCACTAAAATTGATTTTCCCGGTCTGGGCGAATTGGAAGCAATTCCCAACGGCGATGCTGCCGGCTACATGGATCTCTTAGGAATAGCAGATACAATTGTCGAAACAACCCGCTATGCACTACGTTGGCCCGGTTGGGGGGACTTTTGGCGGCCATTAAAGCAGCTAGGGTTTCTTTCTGATGAGCCTCTCAACTTCTCTGGCTGCAAAGTCAGTCCGCACCAGTTTCTAAATGCTCTGATTGGCCCGCAGGTTCAGTATAAGGATACGGAAAAAGATATTGTCGCCTTGCAGAATATTTTTGAAGGGACCAAGGGCGGAAGGCGTAAAAGATTGGTCATGAATCTGCTGATTGAGCGGGATCTTGAGTCGGGTTTTTTTGCCATGAATAAGGGGGTTGGTTTTCCGGCAAGTATTGTTGCTCAGATGATTGCTGAAGGAAGAATAACGAAGAAGGGTCTATTGTCGCCTACTGTTGATATTCCTGCTGAAAAATTTATGGCTGAGCTTTCTCAGCGGAGGATCAAAGTTGACTATCAGGAAAAATATCTTGATTAAACAGCTCACCACTAATTTTGGAAACTACTCACTTCGTCAAGCAGCCAGTTCCGGAAATGATTCAGAACACTGCTTGATGCATTTTCTTTAGGGTAAATCAGATAATAGGCCGCATCGCTTTCTACCGGCAGATTATGCGCAATAGTCAGTTCTTTCCGTTCCAGTTCTTGAGTGAGCAAATAGCGTGGAATAAGGGCGATCCCAAGACCAGCGCAGGCCGCACTGATTAAAATTGAAAAATGTTCATAACGGGCACCCTGCATGGCACTGACGCCTGAGATTCCGGCACTGTTAAGCCAATGGCGCCACGCATCCGGACGTGATGTCAAATGTAACATCGGGTATTCCAGAACCTCTTCCGCATTAGCTAAATATCCAGATTTTAATAACTCAGGGTTACAGGCTGCAACTACGTCTTCACTGAAGAGGAAGTCAGCAACCGTCGCTGGCCAGTTGGGTCGACCAAAATGGATGGCTGCGTCAAAAGGTGTTTCTTGAAAAAGAAATATAACTGAACGAGCAGACATATTAATTGTTACGTCGGGATGCTGCTGGTAAAAACTTCCAATGCGGGGGATCAGCCACTGCGAGCAAAAGGTTGGCAGTACGGCAAGTTCAAGGGTTTCCCTTGTCCCCCCATGGGACATGATATTCAACATGTCCTGTTCCATCTGCTCCACCGATTTTCTGACCTGTTTGCTGTATAACAACCCGGCTTTAGTTAAAACAACCCGCTTCTTTATCCGGTTGAATAATTTCAGCCCCAGTTGACCTTCCAGCGCGGCAATTTGTCTTGAAATAGCACTTTCTGTCAGTGAGAGTTCTGCAGCAGCACTGGTAAAACTTTGATGCCTTGCGGCTGATTCAAAAGCAAGGAGTGCGCTGCGGCTTGGCAAGGTTCTTCTCATGATTTAAACTCCAGTAACTACAATATCCAGCAAATATTCACAGCAGATACTGTGGCATCATCTGCTACATAACATAAGAAACTTAAACAATCTTTCAGCTTTAAGTTTTAAAATAGTAACTTGGTATTTTATCTAATCCATTCCTAAAAGTCATTAATTGATGTTTTTATGTTGTTTTACCTGAGCGTTTTTAAATCGTTATAATCTGCCGTGAATAAATCGACGTCTAACTGCAATGACAGCAGGAATTTCTACTGGTATGAAAGGAGAACAAGCTATGCTGAAAGGAACAGAACTGATAAACATTGGTGCTGTTCAGGGAAGCGCCACCAGGGAACTACTTGCTAAGAAAGAGCAGTACGTCTCCAGAGGGATCTCCAATCTCGCTCCGATTTTTATCGAAAGTGCCAAAGGGGCAGTCGTGAGAGATCTTGACGGCAATGTCTATCTTGACTGTTACGGAGGAATCGGGGTCATAAATGCCGGGCACTGTCCAGATGTTGTTATCGATTCGATTAAGGCACAGGCAGAAAAACTATTACATTCCTGCTTTAGCGTAGCCATGTATGATTCCTATGTGAATTTGGCTGAAAAACTTGTCAATCTCACTCCTGGTGATGATCCCCAAAAAGCGATGTTTGTTAATAGCGGAGCAGAAGCCGTTGAAAATGCGATTAAAATAGCTAAGGCGCATACCAAAAGACCGGGTCTCATTGCTTTTAGTGGCGGTTACCATGGCCGTACTTTGCTCACCCTGACTCTTACCAGCAAGGTTAAACCTTACAAGGCCGGGTTTGGCCCTTTTGCACCGGAAGTCTACAAGGCTCCGTTTGCTTACTGCTACCGCTGTCCTTTTCAGTCTACCTATCCAGAGTGTGGACTGCATTGCCTGGAACATTTTGAACGTTTTTTTGTCAGTGAAGTCGATTCTTCTAATATTGCTGCTATGATTATTGAGCCAGTGCAGGGTGAAGGAGGGTTTGTTGTCCCGCCGAAAGAGTTTCTGCCCGGACTCAAAGCCATCTGTGAGAAACATGGAATTGTCTTTATTGCCGATGAAATACAATCGGGTTTTGCCAGAACCGGAAAAATGTTTGCCATAGAGCATTTTGAGGTGTTCCCTGACCTGATGACCCTCGCTAAATCGATTGCATCCGGGCTGCCGTTAAGTGCGGTTGTCGGACAGGCAGAGATCATGGATGCTCCGGAACCTGGGCGGATCGGAACGACCTATGGGGGCAACCCTGTCGCTTGTGCTGCTGCGTTGGCAGCGCTTGAACATATTGAAACAGAAAATCTTTGCGGCAAGGCGGTACGAATAGGCGCAAAAATCACCAACAAGATGGAAATTTTGAAGCAACGCTTCGCGCAACTCGGTGACATCCGTGCCCTCGGAGCGATGGTCGCAGTGGAATTTGTTAAAGATCCTCAGTCCAAGACTCCGGACAAGGATGCTGTAACCGCCATTATCAGTGCTTGTTTTCGTCGTGGTTTGTTAGTGATAGGAGCAGGCCTGTTTGGCAACGTCATCCGTTTTTTGCCACCCTTGGTCATGACTGATGAACAAATTGATCAGGCCATGGAGATTTTTGCTGAGGCGGTTACTGAGGTTCTGGATAAATAGCTACACAGTATCATCTGGCAGAAAAGTGCTCTAGGTGATTGCTGATAAGGAGAGG
>JASJGT010000299.1:0-6104 GCA_033791405.1 Desulfuromusa sp. | reverse complement strand
GGGCATATTTTTCTGTCTCTGCAATTCGCAACTGTTTGAAACCAGCACTGGAAACGACATCTGCAAGAATATCGGGATAGGAGTCAGAGGGAAAAGCAACCGGAAGGTCAAAGGATTCATCATATTCAGTCAAACAAACATAGTCGACTAATTGAGGCGTTTTGTTTCGAGCAAACCCCGAAAAGTTATCCAGAGTTAAAGCGCGTGTCATTTCACGGGCACGATCCGAGCGAAAATTGAAGAAGATGATACCATCTCCGTCGTCAATCAACCCCGACTTGCCCACCACCCAAGGTTCTACAAACTCATCAGTTTGATCTGCTGCGTAAGCAGATTCAATCGCCTCAGTTGAGGAGGCTGCGTATTGGCCAATCCCTTCTGTCAACGCCAGATAGGCTTTCTCAACCCGCTCCCAACGATTGTCACGATCCATCGCCCAATAACGACCGGTTATGGATGCAACTCGACCAAGACCAATCTTTGTCAGTTCATCTTCAAGTTGTTGTAAATAATCAATAGCGCTCTTAGGTGGCGTATCTCGACCATCCAGAAAGGCGTGGATACAAACATCTTTAACCCCAATTTTCTGAGCTAAACGCACCAAGGCATAAAGATGGGTGTTATGCGAATGAACTCCGCCATCCGACAGCAATCCGAGTAGGTGTAACTTTCCCCCTGAAGTAGCCAACTTCTCACAGATCCTTTTTAGAGCCTGGTTCTGAAAAAAAGAGCCGTCCTCAATTGCCAGACTAATTCGGCTTAAATCCTGATAGATAATTCGGCCAGCACCGATATTCATGTGCCCGACTTCTGAATTTCCCATTTGCCCTGGTGGCAGACCAACATCCAGCCCGGAAGCACTCAAGCGGCTGATCGGGAATTCTTGGCGAAGTCGATCTAAGGTCGGAGTCTTTGCCTGACAAGCAGCATTATTATCGCAACTTTCGCTGATTCCCCAACCATCAAGGATAATCAATGCTACCGGCCCTACCGCCATCTTATTCCCCTTGTTCACTGGGTGGAATCATCTTCGATCCATCAAACAATTTGGCCTCCTGGATCTGCTTCCGTTCCGGCAAGCTGAGAGAATCCCAGGTTTTACATTCAGGACAGCGGCTGTGCCAGTCGTTAAATCTTGCGCCACATGCAGAACAGACAAACCCAAGGAGCAAATGGCTGTCAATGTTCAGAGCTTTTTGATATTCAACCACCGCTTCATCAATATTATTTCGCCGCCGCTGAGCCTCGGCTAACAACAGATGTAATTTGGTAAAATCGACCCCCGAAGTTTCTAGATCGGTCAGATGTTGCATCGCTTCATCCACCATTTCCAAGCGGAGACAGAGTCTGCCAAGATACAGTTTGAGGAGCAAATCTTCACTATCAACCTGCATCTGGCTGCGATAAAAAGCCAACAGGGCAGCGGGATCTTCGGCATTAATGTAAAGATCTTCCAAGCGCGCGAGAAAGACACTTCTTTTCAGTGCTTTATAACCATCCTGGTAAACCTTGATAGCGTCTGAATCACGTCCTGCTTGGTGGTACGCATCGCCTAGAGTGACCCGAGCCGGGGTGAAATTAGCGTCTTTTTTGATAATATCCCGACAGACCTCAATCGCTTGATCCACTCCGCCACTTTTAAAATCAGAATGGGCAACTTCATAACGTAATTGCAGCAGGATCTGCTTTTCCGTATCTGTTGTTGCTCCGGACTTTGAGGTTTTAAGGATTTTCTTCTGTAGATCCAAAGCATCCTGCCAGTTACCGAGATCCATCTGAATATCGCGTAAAGCGCGCGTTGCCTTGCGATTATCAGCATCACTGGCTAATAATTCCTTATAAATCCCCATGGCCTCTTCACGTCGACCACTTTCTTCATAAGTTGTGGCCAGCTTAAAAAGAACTTCCAGCCCTTTTGGATCAAGCTTACGCGCCTTCTGCAGCAGTTCAATTCCCTCGTCCGTATTACCTTCCTGTAGAGCAACACTTGCCAGAGCCAGATGACCATCGATCCGGGTAGGATCACGATCTATCGATTTTTTCAGTAAAGTCCGCGCTTTTTTCAGATCGCCCGAAAGCAACCGACCAACACCACTGCGGTAAATCGAACCGACCTCTTCGGCTTTTTTAACACGCCGTCCCCCCTTCCAGTGACGAAAGGAATAGAGGAACGCACTGAGGAAATGCAAACCATTACCAATCAGCAGACCTATCAACAATACACAGATCAACATAATAGCTGAGGGAAGGGTATAGCTTAAATCGTTGGTCAGAAAAACGGTAATTTCACCGGGGTTGACCCCCCAGAAATAAAGAAATCCGACAGCAAAAACGATAAAAGCTAATACAAGCAGGGCAATCAGAATCATGACCATCTCCAGGCTAACCCACGGGGTGGGTCACAGGGTTACTTACTCACCAAACTTTTCAACTTCAGTTTTGCAATCAACACAATAGCGGGAAAATGGACGAACGTCCATGCGACGTGCTGGAATCTCTTCCTCGCAGCGCATGCAAAGACCATAGACCCCCTGATCCATCCGTTCCAGAGCAGCATCAATATCCCGAACCCGGGATCGCTGTGTTTCGCTGAGATTCATCAACACTTCCTGATTATAGCTGTTTGATGACATATCACCGATATCCGGGACACCATCTTTCCCCAAGGACTGGGATGCAGCATAAGCACGTTCAGACTCAGCTAAAACTTCATCGCGCATCTGCAATAGATGCGCTCTTATTTCTGCCAGTTCAACTTCATCCATCGTTCAATCCACCTCCACAAACAACCTACCGATTATGGTAGGGCTCATTTTTAATAATAGTACAACTTCGATATAGCTGTTCAAGCAATAAGATCCTTGCCATCTGGTGTGTAAAAGTCATTTTGGACAACGAAAGAACCAAATCGGCTCGGTTGCGCACAGCAGGATCAAGGCCGTAAGGGCCTCCGAGTATCAGGCACCAATTTCGCCCACCATGGAGCATTTCTGCAGATAAAAGGTCAGCCACCTGCTCTGATCCCAGATTGCGTCCCCGCTCATCCAGAACAATTAAAAAGGTTCGCTCGGGAATTTTTTCCAGAATTCTTACCCCCTCACGTTTAAGCAGCCCAGCCGTATCCCCTTTTCGACCCCCTTTTTCTTCTTTTAGTTCAACAATGTCCAGCGGGAAATAACGCTGAACCCGCCCGGCATATTCAACCGCTGCCGTGCGTTGCCAGGCTTCTGTCAGCTTACCGACACAAACCAGTCGCAGTTTCACTGAGCTTCAGTCTGAGCCAATTCAACCTCAGGAGCTTCACTCCACAACCCCTCAAGGTCATAAAATTCACGAATCGGCTGTTGAAAAACGTGAATCATCAGGTCACCATAATCGAGTAACACCCATCGCCCTTGAGCCATCCCTTCGATCGCGAGTGGCAACGTCTGATGCTGATTTTTAAATTCTGATTTGATATTTTCAGCTATGGCCTGGACCTGACGGTCAGAACGTCCTGAAACCAGCAACAAATAATCGGTCAGAGAGGAAAGTTCTCGAACATCAAACAACTTGAGATCAATCCCTTTTTTATCAAGGGCATAGTCAACGGCTAATAGTGCTATTTCTCGAGCTTGCAAATTTTTACCTTCTTTTTTCTTCTAGATATAGAGCTGATGAGCTCTGATATATTCAAGTACGGGCAGCGGAACCTGCTCCCCAACATCCCGGTTCATCGACAACTGCTGACGAATTTCTGTGGAGGAAATATCACGGCAGGTATGTGCGACTTTAAGCAAAGAAAATCCGCTATCAAATCGGAGATTTTTCGAGTCGGAATCATAGCAGAAGCGCTCTGCAATGGCAACCGGCAGTAACTCTTGTAATGAGCCGACAAAACCGGGCCTGGCTGCCACCACAATATGGGCAAATTCAAACAGACGGGGATAGTCCTTCCAAAGGGCAATCTCCTGAAAGGAATCAAGCCCCATAATAAAAAAATATTCGTGCTGTGGATAAATTTTAGATAATTGCTGCAAGGTGTCAACTGAGTAACTCGTACCACCCCGCCGCCCCTCAATATCATTGCTATAAAATAATGGGTAATCAGCCAAAGCTGCTTCTACCATCGCCAATCGATGGGCAAAGGAAACCTCAGCTGCAAGTTGTTTATGTGGTGGTTTACAGGTGGGGATAAACCAGATCTGCTCCAAATCGCAACTGTTCTGGACCTCTTCAGCAATATGCAGGTGGCCAGAATGGATTGGATTGAAAGTACCGCCAAGGAGTCCAATACGCATGCAATCTCCGTTATTCTCGAATTTGGCCATCCCCGAGAACAATAAATTTACGCGTTGTCAGATCTTCAAGACCCATCGGTCCGAAAGAATGCAACTTACTCGTTGAAATTCCGATTTCTGCGCCGAGTCCCAGCTGGTTACCATCTGAGAACCGGGACGAGGCATTGACCATCACTACGCTGGAATTAATCTCGCGCAGGAAGCGTTGTGACAACCGATAATCATTCGTCACAATCACCTCGGTATGGAGAGAACTGTAAGTTTCAATATGCTCACGAGCCTGCTCATAGCTATCAACGATCCGTACTGCCAGGATCAATTCAAGATATTCCGCATGCCAATCCTCTTCCGTTGCTGGAATCAAGTCAGCGTCAACTTTCCGCGCTTCTTCACACCCCCGTAGTTCGACTCCATATTTACGCATAGAGCGCACAATCTGTGGCAGAAATTCAGCTGCACAATCACGATGAATCACCAGGGTTTCCATCGCATTACAGACCCCGGGACGCTGCACCTTAGCATTCAGACAGATCTCCTCCGCCATTTGCAAATCTGCGTCGGCATCAACATAGGTATGACAGACCCCTTTGTAGTGTTTAATAACTGGGATACGAGAATTTTCGGCAACAAAGCGAATCAACCCCTCACCACCGCGTGGAATAATCAGATCAATCTGATCTTCCAATTTGAGCAGTTCAGTTACGGCATCGCGATCACTTGTTATCACCACCTGTAAAGCCGCTTGCGGCAAACCGAGCTTCTTTAGCACTTGCTGCAGAATTAAACCAATCGTCCGATTCGAATGAATTGCTTCTGATCCCCCACGCAGGATCACTGCATTACCACTTTTCAAGCATAAACCAGCGGCATCGGCAGTCACATTGGGGCGCGATTCATAGACAATACCGATCACCCCGAGAGGAATTCGCTGCCGACCCACCTGGATGCCATTGGGACGTAACCACATGCTGGTAATTTCTCCAACCGGATCTGGCAGTGCAGCAACTTCGCGCAAGCCATCTGCCATCCCCTTGATCCGTTCTTCAGTCAAGGTCAGGCGATCAAGCATTGCAACAGACATCCCATTTTCACGTGCCTGATCGAGATCTTTTTTATTCTCTATCTGCAACTGCTTTTGAGCAGATTCCAGCGCCGCCGCCATTTCCAGCAACAGTTTATTTTTTGTTGCGGAAGATAGGTTGGCCATCAAACGTGAAGCATGTTTAGCGGCAACAGCTAACGCAAGCATCTCTTCACGAATAGCCATCAATCAACCTCCTCTTCGTCTGTTATGGTCAAGACTAGATTGTCCCGGGTCACAACTTCATCTCGATATTTATAACCAAGAATTTTTTCAATTTCTACGCACTGTTTTCCCATAATTTGTAAAGTTTCAGCCAAAGAGTAACTGATCACCCCTCGAGCAAACTCCTCCCCATCACGATTGCACAGCCGTACCGCATCGCCCCGTTCAAAACCACCTTCTACACCACAAATTCCAGCAGGCAGCAAACTTTTTCCAGCTTCGATAACAGCCCGTTGACCGCCGTCATCAATGAGCAATTTTCCACGCGGTTTTTTTGAAAATGCGATCCAGTGTTTTTTGGCCGTCAATTTTGATTGCGCAGGGAGAAAATAGGTACCAACTTCTTCTTCAGAAAAAATTCGGGAAAGAATATTTGGGCTTCGACCATTGACAATCAATGTTCCGACCCCACTCAACGCAGCCCGTTTTGCCGCTTTTAATTTGCTACTCATCCCTCCGGTTCCAAGATTTCCTCTGGAGTCGCCCCCCATCGCTTCAATATCTGAAGTAACTCGTTC
>JASJGT010000298.1:0-11187 GCA_033791405.1 Desulfuromusa sp. | reverse complement strand
GTGCTCAAAAAACCGATCAACGAGCTTTGCCTCGGATGTCATCCCGGAGTGGCATTAAAGACTGCGGGGCATCCTGTTGCAAATCATCCGGTTTCAGCTCCCAAGGATCCTCGTCGACGAGGACGGAAGTTGACCTGTACCAGTTGTCATGACCCGCATGGTTCAGCGTATCAACTTATGTTGATCCAAGAAAAACTTGGAGGGCGCCTTTGTCGTGAATGTCATAAGAGATAGAGTCCAACGAATACTCCTTTGTGGCAGAGCGCTTTCTGCAATTTGTGACAGTGGGCTTGGCCTGGTGCTGAGACAGGGTTGCTTTGTGATCTTTTGCCTCATGTTGCTGCAGGTTTCGGCGATGGCAGCGGCTTTTTCTTCGCCACCAGTTAAGAACAAAGGCCAACTGAAGTACGATGATGAAAGCAAACCTTTGGTCTATCCTTCTGCCGTTGCTTACGACTCGGTATTAGAAGAAATATACGTGGTTAACGGCGGTTCGAGCAGGATTGTTGTTTATGGGCCGGATTACTTTCCGAGGATTTCAATCGGTTCCGGTCGTGGGGTATTTTCTCCCACGGCGGTTGCGGTCATGGACAACGGAGAAGTTTATGTTTGCCAGGTTCGTACCAGAAGAAATCCTGCGGCTCGGATCACCATTTTGAACGCTGCGTTTTTTGTTGATCGGGAAATTTTCCTCGACCAGATTCCGGAAGCTAATAAATTTATCCCCAAACATGTTGCCGTCAGTAGCGAAGGCTTTATTTATCTCGTCGGTGAAAATAGCCGAGGAGTGATGGTGTTGGACAGCGAGGGGATCTTTTTGCGCTGGATAAAACCGATCGATAAAATTTATGCCCGGAATTTACCGAAAAAGGATCCGCCAATTAAGGACAATCAGGGGGGGGGCAAACAGACTGACGAGGCTGTGGATACTTCAGTCGAAGAAGAAAATCCTTTTGCCGATATTCCTGAAGAGTTTCGTCCTAGAATTAGCCAGGGAACTGATGCCTATTCAGGCTCAGACAAGGTTGATGGGCCAGTCGTTGTGAACTTTTTGACACTCGATAGCACTGGCAAGATTTACATGGTTAGCAACGAAACAGGTAAGGTTTATGTCTACGGCCCGGATGAGGATTTCCTGTTTTCATTTGGAGATAAGGGGGGAAGCCCGGGGCAAATGAGTCAGCCCAGAGCTTTAGCCATAGATGAAAAGCAGGAGCTTATTTATGTTGCGGATTATATGCGACATACAGTTTTGGTTTTTAAGCTTGATGGCGAATACCTTTTTGAAATCGGAGGCCGGGGTCTGGAGCCGGGCTGGTACAATTTTCCGACCGCAATGTCGATCAACAAGCGGGGGCAGATTATAGTCGCGGATCTTTTCAATGGCCGCGTGCAGGTTCTTGAGATGGCATATAAGGAGTGGCTACAACAGTATGAACTTGAGCCTGATCCTGAGACTGTTTCGGACGAAGATAGTGTTATTGTCATCGATGAAGGGACTTCCGAGCAGTCAAGCCTTTCGCCTGGGCGGCCAGAGGGAGAAAGCGAATCTCAGTCCGGGCTTGAGATTGGCTTACAGCTACCTTCTGAAAAGCCGCTAGAAATTGAAGAAGAGGTGTTGGAGATAGAAATTAGCCCGGAAAAGCCTGTGGAAATAAAGCCCCCGGAAGCCAATCCAGGTTCATCCTCGGTGATACCAGGGGATGGTGGCACTGAAGGGGGGACTAAGCATCTTTCGGCAAATATAAATCCACAGCCTGAAACCTCAACCAATCCTCCTAACTCTGGAACTGGCCAAAAGTCAGACTCTGAAAGTGGAGAGAGGGAAGTAAGTGAATCAACCTCTGCCGATCAAATGATGACACTTTTGGAGGGCGCTGCTTTCAGTCAGCAATTAGCTGGACGTGAAAGTATTGACAGGTTTTCCCTCGGTTCGCCCCCTACTGCAGACCTAACCGAGGCTGAATTATTGCGAAGGGTGAGTAAATGCTAAAGTTTAAGGCTAATGCATTTTGCCAGCGAATGGTATCCTCTATATTTTGTGTTCTGCTCTGTATTTTTACGGTGCCAGCCCAAGGGGGAACATATCTCGATTCTGCTCACGGGAACGCAACTTATGGAGTAAATCGTTCATCTTTAGATGGGAGGTATGTAAATTTTGCTACGGGGAACTGTGCCCATTGTCATGAAACTCATGCCAGCCTTGAAGGCTCAGAGCCTGTGCCGTCTGCAGGGCCTGCCTCCCATACGTTGTTTGCGGAAGGCTTCAATTTAGATAGAACGCTAAGCCCCTATCTCGAATCGGACAATTTCTGTTTTTATTGCCACAGTGATGTTTCTGGCCAGCAGGTGATAAATAGTGATTACAGTTCTGCCTTTGGTGGCGGGGCCCTTGGAGCTGGGCCACAATCGATCATGGCTGCCTTCAATCAGACTTCTTATCATAATCTTCTTGATATCAGGACCTTTCTTAGCTCAGATCCCGCTTATGCAACCTGGTTTGCCAACCGTGGAAACCCTTGTAGCGGCTGTCATAACTCCCATCTCGCCAAAAGAAACTGGGATAGTGGTGAAGTCGGATTTCCTCTGCGTAGCGCAATTTCAAAACCAGCAGCCAATGATAGTCTCTGGGGGGAAGGGGAAGTGATGTCGGCCTATTCAAGCTATGAGGCCCCCTATTCTTCTTCTCCGGCCCGAGAGCCGGCTGGGTTTGGTGACGCAGATGGAACAAAAACCCCAGATTATATAGGGTTTTGTGCCAGCTGCCATAACGCTTTGACCATCCTGCCGAGTACAACTCTTGGCCGGAATGTCAAATTTATCAATTGGCAGAGTAGTGGGTTGAGCCAGGATAAACACGGTGAGTTGAGTCGAGATGGTACCGATAATTTTCGCGAGCCTTATGCTACGGCAGCGACCCTGAAAAGTAATTTCGTTCTATCCTGCCTCGATTGTCATGAGTCTCATGGATCATCCAATATCTTGATGCTCCGGGTGCGAATAAATGGCGAAGACCTCGAAGGCACCATCGATAGCACAGACTCAATGAGTTTTGTCTGCAAACGATGTCATCCCGATGATCAGGCTGCCGAAGCGGGGACGTCACAAGCTGACAGCTGGGAGTTTGTCCATCATCTCGCCACCGGTGCGCCTTACCCACAGATGGCGTGTGGGACGTGCCATATTATGGGGGGCGGTGGTACGGTGAGTGAGCCGATTGCCTGCGGAAATTGTCATGGCCATGGGATGGATGATAGTGTTCTGGGGGCAAATCAGACGGGATTAAGAACTTTCTGACGTGACGATTTTTCCAGGCCCATGCTATAGATTTTCCATTTTAAAAAGGAAAATCTATTCCGGAAAGAAACTGTTTGCTCGCCAACGAAACCATCATCGACGTAAGCTGAACTTCTCTATGAATCTGATTTGGATACTTTTTTTTGTTCTGCAGGTGCTTTTCTTATTGCCCTCCTACGCTGTCGCTCTGCATGGTTGTCTGGGTTGTCATGAGACTACTGTTGCGGACGGGGATGCGCGAATCTATCTGCATTCTCCTTTTGCTCAAAGGCAATGTGACACTTGCCACGCTGCTGAAGTTTCTTCTTCAGGCGCAGACAATAAACAAGCCAAACAAAAAAGTACAAAGGCTCGTCGAAAAAAAATTACCTGGCTCGGAGATAGCGTTGCCGAAGGCTCCAGGCATGGGTTTGTTTTACCTGGCAATAAACTTGGTGAAGTTTTAGTGGTTGAAAAGAAAGGCTCTGGAAGTGTGATTTCTCGGGAAGAAATCGCAGTTCCGTTATTGGATAATCTTGAAGAAGTTGCCGACAGCGGCAAGCCACCTATCATTTCTGATGTGAGAGTTCTCAAGGTCCAGCGTGGGGTTTTTCTTTCTGTCACGATCGGGTGGAAGACAGACTCTCTCACCAAACCATTGGTCAGTTATGGTGAAAAAGACCTCTCACAGAAATCTGAAGCGAGCAAAAGATACAGTCGCGAACATCGGGTTACTGTGTATAGCTTAAAACCGGATAAAAAATACAAATTTACTGTCATTGCAAAGGATTTGTTTGGGCGCTCTCAAGTCTCTGAGGTCTTAACATTTTCCACAGAAAAGCCTTTAAGTAACTTATCACGCAGTATTGTTGCTGATGAGCAGGGTCAAAGCTCTGAAGCCGTCTTGGATGTCAAGTTTAAAAGGCTTGGTTCGAATTACCTCGTTGAACTGATGGCTGCGAACCCTTTTTTGGCCTTTGTGGGAAGTTTCGGTGAAGTGCGGAAACAGCAAAAGGTTGAGAAGGAAAATGGGGATTCGACTGAAAGCATCGAACAACATAAAAATCTCAGCAGTAAAAGCTTCAATTCTATTCAGGCATGTCAAAAGTGTCACCTGAGCCAAAAAGTTGTAACGCACCCTATTAATGTTTTTCCAAAACCGGGCATGACCATCCCACCAGAATATCCGACTTTGCCAGATGGTCGGATAACCTGCGCCACATGCCATTCAACGCATGGTTCCGATTATGAATACCTGGCAATAAAGCCGGGAAGACGTGAACTCTGCGTGGGTTGTCATAAGGACATGCTCTAGTTGTCACTATTTTTTTGAGGACATAAAATGGAAAAGAAAACTAATGAAAAATTCAAACGGAAAAAACTCAATTTATCGGTTAAACGCGAGTTTCAGATGTGGCTCTTGGCGCGCATTCTTGGAGTCGTGACAGTCAGTTCGTTGGTTGCTGTCCTCATTCTATATTTTTATTCGCGACAGGAAATTTCCTCAACCTTTTATTCTGCCCACATTCAACTGCGTCGCGTGAGTGATTTACTGTTCCCGGTTATGGCTTCTGGTGCTTTTATCAGTCTTTTGAGCGGGCTTGGTTTGGCTTTATTTCTGCCGCAAAAGATCGCTGGCCCCATTTATCGGGTCCAGAAAAGCCTGAAAGTCATCAAGTCTGGTGACCTCACGGAGAAAGTGATTCTGCGAAAGAATGATGCATTTATGGATTTGGCTGATTCAGTCAATGAAACCACATCTGAACTTCGCAACAGAATTCAAGAAATCAAAGATGTCCAATTTGAACTCGATCAGGTTCTTGATGCTCTTGAACATAAGGAAGCAATGGACTTAGCAACTCGGCAAAATCAATCCCTGGCGGGCTTGTTGACGGAGAAGGGTACTTAGCCTCCTTCGTGTAAAGTCTAACTTTTCTTGGTTTTCTTCACTGTTGTGTCCGAGAGAGACTGATTAAGCAGCTCTGTCAGCTTTTCAAGCTGCAGTGCAAAGCCGGTCTTGTTTTTATTGCTGTCGCCACTGACAAGGATCTGTATTTTTTTCTGGCTGACTGGCGACAGGTGAATCCAGATTCTGCGGTGAGAAAACAAAAGGCAAATGAACAGGCCGATAACCATCAAGGAACCTCCCAGGTAGACGGCTAACACACCAGGATCCTTAGAGATCAGCAAAAGAACACTTTGATATTGTTGGAGATAAATGGAGAAATCCATCCCTGATTGTTTGAATTTAACGGTCCCTTCATTGCCAATCTGCAGTTTTGACGGCTGGGCAATAGTTCCAGAGGCAAAGAGAGCGTTAGCCGAAGAGAGATTACCATCTTGATCCAGTTGCAAGTCCTCTAGGCGGAAGGTGACATCAGTTCCCTGCCATTGAACGTCAACATCAGGAGCAACTCTGAATGCCTGCCCACTATTGTTGGTGTGGTTCTGAACAACAAACAGATACTCCTGAAGTGGAAAGGAATCACCGACATAGAAGGTCAGCCCCTTGTAACTGAGAGGATCATTGACTATGACCGATTTTTCGTAAGGCGCTGCAAGCTCCGGGTCGTGAATGCTCAGATCTACTCGATATTGTTTGATCATGCCATTGGCGTAATAGACCTTTTCGAACTTTTCACACTTCAGTTTGAAATCCAGGGGCACAGTTTCTTTGTTTTTTCTCAGGTAAATATTTTCCGTAGCTGACCCTTCGGGAATGATTACATAAGCCTGATAACCGAACAGATTGCCAATAATGGCGCCAAAAAGGACCACTAAAATACTTAAATGGACAACATACACGCCGAGTCTGGTCCAGGCACCTTTTTGGACGAAAAACAGGGTGGAATTTTCTTTGTTCTGACTTTTGGGGTTTCCCCAGCCCGTGGTTTTAAGTGCCTGGAGAACTTTAGCTACCGCGTCATCGCTGGTCAGATCTGAATTTATAGCGTGGGTATGGCTTTTTTTGTCAAGCTGGGCGGGATCGATATCCAGGTTGTTCATGACTACGATACGCCAGACGCCAGGCAGTCGCTCGATGGAACAAACTATGAGGTTTAACGCGAAGAAACAGAGCAGGGCAATGTACCACCAGGAGCTGTACATGTTTGTCAGCTCGAGTGTTTCCAGGAAGCCTGTCAGCCCCGTTCCATACTCTTCAACATATTTGGCGTGGTCTTGCCCTTGCTTGATCAGGGTTCCAATAATCGATGTGGTTGCCAGAATAATCAGAACAATTAAGGCGAGCTTGACAGAGGCAAAAAAGCGCCAAACAGCGTTCTTAGGTTTTGACATGAATTATTTATTTCTTTGAGTTATTATGTAAAGTAATGAACCGTATGTAGTTAATTAATTCCTAGTTTAATGCTGGGTTTATAGTTTTTTTTTACTTGAATTTCTTGCTGGAGTCAACAGGTTTGAACCTCATTACCCTCTTTAAGAGACTGCTGCCAGTTTTGTTTGTCCTGATTATGGGAGTTGCCGCCTATTCCAATACTTTTCAGGTACCTTTCGTATTCGACGATATTTGGTCAATTAAAGAAAGCTCAAGTTTAAAGAGCTTGGAAAACTTTTACAACAATAGCGATGGTTATGATTTTCCACCCAATCGATATGTCACTTATCTGAGTCTTGCTGTTAACTATCATTTCGGCCAGGACAATGTCAGCGGCTATCATGCCGTCAATTTGATCGTTCATCTGTTAACCTCGGTTTTGGTCTATGGTTTGTTCAGGCAATTTTTCAATACACCATTTTTCTTGCGTCTTATTGGCACGCAGCCGGATGAAAGCTCTAAGTTAGCAGCTATTCCTTCTACCTCCTTTTGTTCATTTTTCCGGGATCCCCGCTATTATTTACCGTTATCTGCAGCGTTATTGTTTGCGATCCATCCCGTACAGACTCAGGCAGTTACTTATATCGTCCAGCGTGCAACCTCAATGGCGACAATGTTTTACCTGCTTTCTTTGTTTCTATATGTAAAAGCGCGCTTCAGGTTGGATGTTAGAAGTGACAATCCGAATCTTTCCGCTGGATCGTCAACCGGGCTGGGTCTGACCGTTGTACTGTTGGTGGCTTCGATGCTATCTGCTGCCCTGGCGATGAAGTCGAAAGAGATCGCCTTTACTCTTCCCTTTGCCGCTTTACTTTATGAAGCTTGTTTTTTTCGTGGCCATTGGAAAAAGCGTCTGTTGTTCCTGGTGCCTCTTTGGGTAACTTTGCCGATTATCCCATTGACGATCTTCGATATGGACGGCTCGAGCACTGAAGGCCTTGCGGAAGCTGCTGACCAACTGCGGGTCGGGAGCAGCATGCCGAGATCAGTTTATCTCTTTACCCAATTTCGGGTGATAATGACTTATCTGCGCTTGCTGTTTTTTCCTGTCAAACAAAACCTGGATTACGACTACCCTGTTTATACTAACTTTTTTTCCCCAGCGGTTTTTCTGTCATTTATCGTTCTTGTCTCTCTCGTTCTTTTAGCCACATATTTTTTCTGGTATACACGCCAAAAAGAAAGTCGGCTTGACGAAGCTATTTCCCCCATAGCTGCAAATCAATTATCTTTACCTGGCCATGAAGTTCTCTTAGGCATCCCTGCTCTTCATTATCGCCTTATCGCTTTTGGCATTATCTGGTTTTTCCTTACTCTGTCGGTAGAGTCGAGCTTTGTTCCGATCGTCGACGTCATTATGGAGCACCGGCTATACCTTCCCAACGTTGGCGCGGCAATAGTTTTTGTCACAACAATGCATCTCCTGTTGATAAAGTTTTTTCCTCGCATTAACTGGAAAATGATTAACCTGATTTTTATAGCTGTACTGCTCGTTTTGTGTACAGCGAGCTATCAACGCAATTCCGTTTGGGGCAATGCTATAAGTCTTTGGCAGGATGTGACTGCAAAATCTCCGAATAAAGGGCGTGCTCTTAATAATCTTGGAACAGCCTTAGAGAACGCCGGAAGAAGGCAGGACGCTTTCAGGGTTTTTAATCATTCGGTTAATGTCGATCCGACCTATTTTAAGTCATTTTACAACCTCGCCGACCTCTACCTGGTAAGTGATCAGCCGGAAAAGGCTTTGCCTTTATTGCGAACTGCCATACGCCTCAATCCTGGATTTACTGAGGCGTATATTGAAATGGGTGCTACTCTGATGAGAAACGGCCAGTTTCAAGAAGTGATCCGATTTCTCAGCCAGAACAGTGGCCGATTCGGAGAACACCCAGAAGCGCATTTTTATCTTGGTTCCGCATATGCTTTTCTCGGCAACCGGGATGCGGCACTCCGTGAACTGAAGGTGGTGTCCAAACATGATCCAGGATTGGCAAACAATTTGAAAATGCTGCTGAATCTAAAATAAAGAGATTTGAAATGTATCTACCGCTACAAATTTATCGGGTATTTAGGGTCGTACGGACAAAGAATTTAAATGTCTATTACTTCCTGCTTCTTCTGCTGGCTTGCCTCCTGGTGCTTCCTTCCTGCAGCAATGAGGCTGAAGAGAGACAAGCGGACATCCAAATCAAAGACCCCTACGCACTTACCTATCTGCCAGGAGAGAATGGCACCATAGAGGGGCCTGCTGAACAGACCGTCAACTCCGGAGAAGCTGGCGATGCGGTCACCGCGATTCCTGTCGAAGGTTATCATTTTGTCCGATGGAGTGATGGCTTGGACACGCCCAGGCGAACAGATTTGAACGTGAGAGCAAAGATCAGCGTTAAAGCAGAGTTTGCGCCCAACATCTACACCCTGAATTACAGTGCAGAAGAGAATGGATCCATCGTTGGCGTCAGCCCACAGCTTGTTGAGTATGGCAAAAATGCCAACGAGGTAACGGCCGTTCCTGCTCAAAATTATCATTTTAACGGGTGGAGCGACGGGGTGACGATCGCCAGCAGGGTTGACAAGATGGTCACAGGCGACATTACAGTGGCCGCTGTTTTTGCCATCAATCAGCACACCATCTTGTACGACGCGGCGGAGAACGGCACGATCAAAGGCGACAAGGAGCAGGTTGTGCCCCATGGTGCAGATGGTTCATTAGTTACCGCGGTTCCTGCTAAAGGGTTCCATTTTGCGCGCTGGAGCGATGGGGGAACTGTAGCTGCTCGGACTGACTCTAGTGTATCTAGGGATCTGAAGTTGACCGCTGAATTCGCCCCCGATATATATAAATTGAGCTACACCAGTGGCCCTAATGGCACTCTTGTCGGTACATTAGTTCAAAGTGTGAATTATGGTGGTGTGGGCAGTGTTGTGAAGGCAGTCGCAGAGGAAAACTACCACTTTCTGCGCTGGAGCGATGGCGTTACCACCCCGGAGCGGATTGATCGTAATGTGACGACCGACCTCGCGGTTACGGCACAGTTTGCCGTTGACCAACACACTCTGAGCTATGACGCAGACAGTAACGGCAGCATCGTTGGCAATAACTTACAGAACGTTGACCATAGGGGCAAAGGGTCGACAGTTACAGCGGTTCCGAAGGAAGGCTACCGTTTCGTATCTTGGAGCGACGGAGTCACCAATACCACTCGTAACGAGTCAGTTGTCACGGGGGATTTCAAAGTTACCGCTATGTTTGCTCCTAAAGAATATACCCTCAGGTACTCTGCAGCTGAAAATGGTTCTCTGGATGGGGAGGCGCTACAGACGGTTGAGCACGGTAGCGACGGGGTGGCCGTAACCGCTGTTCCGGCACCGGGATATCACTTCAAAGCTTGGAGTGACGGGGTGACGACCGCCATGCGCATTGAGCAAAAGGTTTCCACTGACTTAACTGCGCAGGCCGCATTTGAAGTCAACACATATATTGTCGGCGGGGTCGTCACCGGGCTGGTCGAGGGAACGGTTCTGGTTTTGCAGAACAACGCCGGGGATGATTTAACGGTATCAGCAAATGGTGACTTCTCCTTTGCGACAGAGCTGTTCAATGCCAGTAATTATGAGGCCAGTGTGCTGGACCAGCCGACCAGTCCCAACCAGACGTGCACGGTCACGCGGGGCACTGGAATAATTTCTGCGGCGCATGTCTCAGATATCGATATAACCTGTATCCTCAACACCTATTCGATAGGAGGTATGGTGGCCGGGCTACCCGCTGGTGACCGGGTCGTCTTGCACAATAACGGGGGGGATGAGCTTATCGTTGCTGCAAATGGGCCTTTTGCCTTTTCCACCCCTCTGGATGATGGTAGCAGCTACGAAGTTATCATCCACGGCCTGCCGGAAAAACCGAATTGGACCTGTGAGCTGTTCAACTCAGTCGGTGATTTGTCTGGGCAGGATATGAATGATGTTTTGGTTGACTGCTACCCGAAGGTGGTCCTGCAGGCAACAGCAGGGATTCGGAAGGTTAATATGAGCTGGAACCGTCAGGATTTCGACAAAGTGACGTTTCAGCTTTGTCAGGCCAAGACTGAGATCTCCGACGATATGTTTGATAGCTGTCTCGAACTGGAGGGTGGTACAACCGCTCAGCTTGATAAGAGTCCACAGGTTATTGTAGATCTGACAAATGATGTCCCCTACTGGTTTCAGCTTGCAGCTCTTTACCCCGGCGGGCGAAAGACGCTTTCAGAAGTGATCAAAGCCATGCCTTTTGGTGGTCTCAATGATACCGGTATCGATTGGTGTGCAAATGGTTTCTCAAATCTTGACGCTGACAGAAGCAGGGCTGAGAAAGCCGCTGGCTGTAAATCGGTTGCCACAAGCTTTCCCGCCCAGGATGCTTTCCAGGGTCGGGACAGCGCGTCTCTTGAGCGTCAACTGAAAAAGACCGGGAGTGGGGCGGCAGGATTTGATTTTACCAAGTTATGCAGAAATGGCGACCCAGCCGGGGAAGGCAGGTGTCCACCCAACCCTTCGCCGGAAACTGGTGTGAAAAGTTGGGGTTGCACGAGGGA
>JASJGT010000297.1:0-8718 GCA_033791405.1 Desulfuromusa sp. | reverse complement strand
ACATGAAAATCAGCCCTTTTAAAATTATGGAAGCTGATAATGGTGATGCCTGGGTAGAGGTTCGGGGTAAAAAATATAGTTCTCCGGAAATTTCCGCTATGGTGCTGCAAAAAATGAAGCAGACCGCTGAAGATTATCTCGGCGAAAAAGTGACCGATGCTGTCATTACTGTTCCGGCCTACTTCAACGATTCTCAGCGTCAGGCAACCAAAGATGCGGGAAAAATTTCCGGGCTGAATGTTCTGCGTATTATCAACGAGCCAACCGCTGCATCTCTGGCCTATGGGCTGGATAAAAAACATGAAATGACTATCGCTGTTTTCGACCTGGGTGGTGGTACGTTCGACGTCTCTGTCCTTGATCTTGGCGATGGGGTTTTCGAAGTTAAATCGACCAATGGTGACACGTTTCTCGGTGGTGAAGACTTTGACCAACGGATCATTGATTATGTCGCCGATGAATTCAAAAAAGATCAGGGAATCGATCTGCGTGGCGATAAAATGGCACTACAGCGACTGAAGGAAGCGGCAGAAAAAGCCAAATGTGAGCTCTCCTCATCAATGGAAACCGATATTAATCTGCCGTTCATTACTGCTGACCAATCAGGCCCGAAACACCTGAATGTCAAGCTATCCCGCTCCAAGCTGGAAAGTATCTGTAGTGAACTGATTGCCAAATTGACGGCACCATGCCAAACCGCATTGAAAGATGCCGGTCTATCTGCCAGTGAAATCACCGAAGTTGTTCTGGTTGGCGGCATGACCCGGATGCCTGCTGTGCAGGAGCGAGTCAAGGAAATTTTTGGAAAAACTCCGAGCAGAGGAGTCAACCCCGATGAGGTTGTTGCCATTGGTGCAGCAATTCAGGCTGGTGTTCTGACCGGTGACGTGAAAGACGTTCTACTGCTGGATGTCACTCCATTATCTCTGGGGATTGAAACCCTTGGCAGTGTGATGACCAAACTGATTGAGAAAAATACCACTGTCCCCTGTAAAAAGAGCCAGGTTTTTTCTACCGCAGCAGATAATCAACCAGCTGTTTCGGTGCATGTTCTACAGGGTGAGCGGGAAATGGCAACCGATAACAAGACTATCGGCAACTTTGAGCTGGTAGGGATTCCAACTGCGCCACGCGGAGTGCCACAAATCGAAGTGACTTTTGATATTGATGCGAACGGAATCCTCCATGTCTCAGCTAAAGACCTGGGCACCGGTAAGGAACAATCCATCCAGATTACTGCATCAAGTGGTTTATCGGATGAAGAGATCCAAAAGATGGTACAAGACGCTGAAGCTCACGCTAGTGAGGATAAAAACAAGCGTGAGTTGGTTGAAGCCCGTAACCAAGCCGATGGTCTGGCCTATACCACAGAAAAATCGTTAACTGAGCATGGTGAAAAGCTGGATAGTGCGGACAAAAAGCAAATTGAAGATGCGCTGGAAGATCTGAAACAAGCGATTGCGGGCGATAATCCAGAAGATATCCAGAAGAAAAGTGAAATCCTTGCCCAGGCATCCCACAAACTGGCAGAAATGATGTATGCACAATCCAAGGATGACGGTGGTTCTACCGGAGAGCCTGATGGTGGTGGTGCAGGTGCTGCCGATGATGTTGTTGACGCTGAATTTGAGGACGTTGACGAGAAAAAGTAAAGTTTCAAGACACGAGACGCCGATTCGTTAGAGGGTCGGCGTCTCTCTTTATAGATCAGGATAGTTATTTTGTCTAAGCGCGATTACTACGAAATTCTGGAAGTTAATCAGAATGCCAGCAGCACGGAAATCAAAAAAACCTACCGGCGATTAGCCATTCAGTACCACCCCGATAAAAACCCCGGCGATAGTGAAGCAGAAAATAAATTTAAAGAACTTACTGAAGCTTATGCGATTCTTTCCGATTCCCAAAAAAGAGCCACTTATGACCAGTTTGGACATGCTGGTGTCAACGGCGCGGGAGGGTTTTCTAGCAGTGGTTTTGGCGGAGCACCATTTGAAGATATTTTTGGTGATATTTTTGGTGATATTTTTGGTGGTGGATCACGCCGTGGAAGTCGGGGACAGCGTGGCGATGATCTGCGCTATAATCTGACTATCAGTTTTGAAGAGGCAGCATTCGGGACTGAAAAAAACCTACAATTACCACGCAAGCAAGCCTGTGAAACCTGTCATGGCTCCGGTGCCCGTCCGGGGACCGAAGCACAAACCTGTTCCACTTGTCGTGGTGCTGGTCAGGTTCGCTATCAGCAGGGTTTCTTTACGATGACTCGCCCCTGTCCCGATTGCCACGGCAATGGAAAAATTATTGCCGACCCCTGTCCTGATTGTCGAGGAACCGGACAGGTTAAAAGCAAACGGACCGTAGCACTAAAGGTTCCTGCTGGAGTGGAAGACGGTATCCGACTGAAATTGAGCAGTGAAGGGGATGCCGGATCTCAGGGAGGGCCACCAGGGGATCTTTATGTTGTTATCAGCGTTGAAGAACATTCGATATTTAAACGTGATGGGCAGGATGTCATCTGTGAAATCCCGATCTCTTTTGTGCAGGCCGCGCTTGGCTGTGATCTTCAAGTCCCCACTCTGGAAGGAAAACTCAACCTTAAGGTTCCTTCTGGAACCCAGACGGGTAAAATTTTCAAACTCTCGGGTAAGGGGATTGTTGCCCTTCAGGGACATCATCGTCGCGGTGACCAGTTGGTCGTACTAAAAGTTGAAGTTCCCACCAAACTCAATGCTCGGCAGCGTGAACTGCTGGAAGATTTTGCCAAAGAAGGCGGTGAAGATATTCATCCCCTGGGGAAGGGTTTTTTTGATAAAGTCAAAGAATTGTTTGACTGATATTTCCTTTGTCTCATTGAAAATTACGGAGCACGCATGAAGCGGATCTTTTGCCTGATTCTCGTTGGAACCCTGTCTGCGACCCTGCTGTTAACTGTTTCTGCGTCCACTGTTGCTGCGGCTGGAGAGGCGGAGCTGAAACAAGGTCAGGAGCTGTTCCAGGCCGGAAACCTGAATCAGGCGCTGGCCGTTCTGCGCAGTTTTGTCCAACAATCTCCAGACTCCCCAGAAATGGGTCACGCTTCTGCATTGATTGGTCGAATTTTTTCGCAACAACATCGGTACGCCGATGCGATCCTCTATCTCCAGCGCATTCCAACCGTTTATCGGAGTCCTGAAATTGAACTGCTATTGGGAAATAGCCTGATCAAAACCGGTGAATTTAAAGCGGGGTTACAGCAACTGCAGCCGTTACTTAATGAGCCTCTAACTCCGAATGATAGGACAACGCTATATCAGGCGCTGGCTACTGCCTCAACTGAAGAACAACAATTTCTTCTGACGCTATTTTACTTACAACAACAACTTCCTTTTAGCTTAAATCCAGCAGAAATACTTGCTCAGTCCCATCAAATACTGCAAAACCGCATCGATGATGGTGATCTTGCGGAAGCGGCCTTTATGTGGCAGGAAACAGCAATCGGACAGGATGCACGCCTGCAGCTGGCACGCCGGGCCCTGGTTCAACAACAACCAGATCAGGCTAGACGGCATTTGCAGGAACTGTTTGCATCCTCGGTCACCTTCCCCTACTGGCAAGAGGCCGAACAGCTGCTACAAAGAACCAGTGTTGATAGCTGGCTCAGTCGCGACAGTATTGGTGTCCTGCTGCCATTGAGTGGCCGCTATGCTTCTTACGGTGAACTGGTCAAAAAGGGATTGGAACTGGCGTTGCAGGAACATAATAAAACTCGACTTCCGGCTCGTTTTATTTATCAAGATACGGCAATTGAAGGAGTCACTTCTGCGCAGCTGGTTAGTCGCTTGACCGATGACGATAAAGTGATGGCTATCATCGGCCCACTGCTTGGAACAACTGCCGGGGAAACAGCCCAGCGAGCTCAACGTGAAATGGTGCCGATGGTCAGTCTGGCGCAAACTGATGGTCTTCCTGAAATTGGCAATTTTATTTTTCGTGACACTCTGACAGCTGCACAGCAAGTTAAAGCGCTGGTCGATTATGCTTTGGCAACCGAACATATTTCTTTTTCTATTCTACGTCCGGAAAATCGGCTCGGTGAAAAAATGACCGAGTTGTTCGTTGCAGAAATCGAGAGAGTTGGGGGTGAAATTGTCGATATTGTCAGCTACCCGGAAGATAGTACCGACTTCAGGACACAAATTCAGCAGTTACTTTGGGAAGATCGGCAAGTCGAAATTCCCAAAACGACGACTGAGATTGAGGATGAAAAAGAGATACCGAAACTAGAGTATCCACTGGCGCCCTTCCATGCTCTGTTTATTCCCGATTATGCTGACCGGATCAGCCAGATCGCTCCGCAGCTGATGTTTTATGGTATCAAAGACGTCACCCTGCTTGGGATCAACGGCTGGAATTCCCCTGAAGTGATCGGTGAAGCGGGACGTTTTCTCAAAGGCGCGGTGTTTGTTGACACGTTCTACCCCGACAGTAAGAAACCTGAAGTTCGGCGGTTCATGGAGCTCTATCGTCAGGTCTATCAGGAAGAACCAACCGTTCTCGGAGCCCAAGGTTTTGATATTGCGACACTGCTGTTGCAGATAATTAATGATCCCGAAGTTGGAAATCGTGATGACCTGCGCAGAAAGCTGGTTGATCTGAATAATTATCTTGGGGTCACTGGTACAGCTGGCTTTGATCTGTATGGCGAAGCACTCAAAAATCTTTATCTGTTAAAGATTGAACGTGGTCAAATTGTGGAAGTCCAATAAATTTGATGATAATGTATGAGCCCCTCAAAAAACTCACTCTGAAAAAAGTGAACCTTGGCTATTTGATATATTTAAAATAGCTTAAAAATAATACCGGATGCGTAACTCCAACTTATTCTCATTGAGCTTTTCTCCATATTCAGTGAACCTTCCACCATCAATTCGTGCATAGCGCAGCCGCAATTCCCAGTTGGTAAAACCGCTATAAACAATTTCGAGATTCAGGGAGTAACTTTCATCGTCAAGGTTGAGAATACCCGTTATTCCCGGAGTAAAGTAGAGCAGTTCGAATGGTTCCTTCTGGGTTATTTTTGCATAGAGATAGTTGCGCCCGTTCTGGGGGCTGGCGTAGCCGCTTTTGCTGATAGTGTCCGCCTGTCTGAAGAGGCTGTCATCGCCAGTGGCGATATATTGAGCGTTGGCATCACTGACCAGCTGATAGAACCGATCCATCTCTGTTTCGGAATAGCCGGCATCGTTATGGTAGAACTCCAGAATGGTGGTGATGTCGTTTTCTGTCAAATAACGCAAGCCCAGCAGATAACTTGTGACGGCTCTTTCATGACTTTCCAGGAGACCAGAGCTGTTTAAAACCTTTGTCTTTTGCTCAGGGATATAGGCAATTTCCCCATGAATTTCAAAGTTGGTCGCCAGATTTTTTGAGAAATCGACCCCGTAGCGAGTTGAGCGGCTGTCGCCAGTAAACAGGACAAAATCGATATCGGTATCCCGATAGAGAAGATAAAGCTTAGCAGCAAAATTGATATGGTTCTGCTCACCGAAATCTTCGTTGACATCTTCCCAGACGGGCAGCACTACCCCGGTCAACGCCATCGTCTGTAGGTCTCCGGGGAGACTCTTGATCAGATCAACACCAACGCCGGTATATCCTTCAAGAGCATCTTCCGGGTTCTGTGGATCTTTCGGACGAGCGATAAAACTGACCGGGTTCCAGGCGTAGCCCGTGCCCCATCTGGCGTTTTTTTTGCCCAGCACGAAGGTCGCTGGAGGAGTGGGTTTGATACTGGCATACGCGGAAAAGATATCCAGGTCCTGCTCGGCATCAACCTGATCTTTTTGCGCGGAGGCCTGCAGCAGCCAGTTAAAATTGACCATTCCTTTATTTAAGTTACCGTCCAGCTGAACGGTTGAAGACAGCCGATCCAGATCCGAGCGTGAGTTGTCGTAGAATTCAAGCAGACCAAATGTGCCGGCTTTATTAATCCTGCTGTGATCCCACTTCAACTCGGCGTAGCCACCCCAGGAAAAACTCTTTTTTTCGAATTCATCCAGATCGAAGCTATAATCCTCGGCCAAACTCACGGAAGGAGCAGACAAACCTGTCCCAAAAAAGATACACAAACAGCTTAAAGCAATTATTTTCCACAGTAAAAGCATAGGCCTTTCATCTATACCTGAGCATAGAGAGATTAATCAGCGGAGCTCGTCAACCCGAGACAGATGGTTGAGGGAAAAGACCTCGTCTGCCAATTTTTTAGGGGCTATCTTGGCGTAGACCATGGCCGACTTGTAACCTTTGTAGAGCGGACTGTCAGTTTCCAGCACCGATGGACGCACGATGCCGTTGCCGAAATCTTTCGGCTCTTTGTAGTAGAGAGTTTTGATCAACATTCCGCTGGCGGCAAAACACTCGATGGTGGTCGGTACCAACGCTTCCTTGTCGACTTGCATTTTCAAGCTGTCATAGGCGATGCTGTTCGACTTAGCTTTCAGCTCGAGCATATAACGATCACCCTCTTCAGTCATGCTGGCAACATCATATTCGGCGCTGTAATCAAGGCGCAGGATGTCAGAATTATTGAACACCCCGCCGACCACCGACTGCAGACTGGTGATGCGGATCGGCTTGCCGACATTGGGAATATAGAGCCACATATTATCGTTCAAGCGCAGAGTGGAACGCCCCTTTTCACTGGCCGGTGATAGGAACAGGGCAACCATCTTGTCCTGACCTTTTTTCACCGAGTAGAGTACGAACTCCTTTTTCGTGCCGTCCGGCTCAATATTGATCAACTTCCGGTACATCTCGTAGGATTCCGGGTTCAAATTTCTATCTACCTGTTGCAGGATCGCTGAGCCATCGAGAGCTTGAGCCGTAGTGGTAGCACCGAGTAATGCCCATAACAGAACAATAATAACTTTATTTTTCTTTAGTAATCGCTTGAACAACCTCATGAGCAACTCCTGTTCGTAAAATATACTTTATTTTGAATGAGCTCAAAGCTCGCTCCATTTTAGTTCCAAACTTTTCGGCTACAACCAAAGTCACTCCATTATCAGAGAGAAAGGTAGCCGCTTTTGGACCGGACCCGCCAGAAGCATCAGAAAAAGGGTTCTTCTCTGCATTCAGAAATTTTCCACTGCCATCAAAAAAAAGAAAGTAGGCTGCCCTACCAGCTTTTTCGCTGACTATCGCCGCTGGTTCAGAGTCGTTAGCCGCAACGGCGATGGAGGCGATATTTTCTGTCGAGTTTGCAGCGAAAGATAAGAACAGACTAAAAACCCCAATGAGCAAGCCTATTCTGATTTGTTTTAAACCCATATTAATTCTCCTGTTTACAAGTTTTCTATTTTTTAAACATGTTTCAGCGCAGTAATTGGATCCATTTTGGCCGCTTTCCAGGCTGGTTGCAGACTGGCAATAACCGCAATCGCGATAACAATCACCACCACCACCACCACGTCAGCAACCCCGATCGATGGCGAAAGAAGCAGTCCAGTCTGGCGGCCAAAGTCAAAACTGATCTGTGTTGCATTCATAATTGCGATACTGATCAGACTGATTGTCGTACCGACAGCGGTTCCTAGAACTCCCATTAGAAAGCCTTCGACAACAAAGAGACCGAGGATTTTATTTGGCTGTGTTCCAATAGCAGCGATGGTGCCGATCTCGTTGATCCGTTCATAAACAGCCATAACCATTACGTTCATGATACTGACCAACACAATAGCAACGAGCATGATCTTGATAAAGAAGGTCATCAGGTCGATCATCTTGGCAATATTGAAGAACGGGGAGATCTTCTCCCAGGTATGAACTTCGAAAACTGGCATTCCCTGCTGATTTTTCATCGATCCCAGTTTTTCCTGCAGACTGGCAAAGACAGCGGGTAGCTGACCTATATCCTTCAAGCGGATGGCGATTTCACTGACCTCTGCAGCTTCAATTCTAAGCAAAGCCTTGGCATCGTTAATATGAATCATACCGTCACGTCCGCCCGGGCCGGAAATTCCCTCCAGAATTCCGCGTACCATAAAATTCTGACCATTAACCGAACCGTCCTTGTTGTTGGCCACCAGGACAATTCCATCGCCGACTTTGATCTTCATCCCTTTAGCAATTAGTTCTGGAATCAGAATTTCACCTGTGTTGAGCAAATTCTCCTTTTCTCCTTCCAGGATACGGTCAGTCAGTAAGGGGGCTGTCTTCATTTCATCCACCGGGGTGACAGCGTTTAAGCGGATATTGGTCGTCTCGGTGAAATTGCTGAACATTGCCCCCAGTTTGATCCGCATGGAGTAGGCTTCAACGGCATCTTCCTCGGCTAATATCTGTACAACCTTATCGATCTGCTTACCGGTCAGGTTGCGGTTCAGCGGTAAACTGTCAATCGATGCAAGGTAACCTTTTTTATGGATCTGGATATGACCGAGCATCGAATCGGTGATCTGTCCAACCATCAATGCTTTGAAGGAGCCGGAGACGGAGATAAACAACAGTACAGAGACCACTCCCAGAGTGATTAATGTGGAGGTCAGCAGAGTTCTCCGTTTGTAACGAAACAGATTTCGTGCGGCAAGTTTAAAAATATTAAGCATGATCACCTCCCGCTGACTTTTCCAGCCTGTGCAATGTGCCGTCATCGAGTGCAAAGGTGATTTCGACATTATCAACAATGCGTGGGTCATGAGTGGAAAAAACAAAGGTCGTCTTATACTCATCGCGCATCTG
>JASJGT010000296.1:0-2674 GCA_033791405.1 Desulfuromusa sp. | reverse complement strand
ACCAAGCAATAAAAATAAGAAAAGCCCTTCCGCGTAAGTGGGAGGGCGTGTCTTATTTTTATCGTTTGGGGAGTCGAAGCGAAGCAAGCGCTGACTTAATGTCAGAAAAGCGGCCAGAGATGGCCGCGGCAGCGAATGAAGGGGAGCCTACGCAGGAACCCGCGTGATGCGGGTGACGAAGTGGGCAAATCTCTCTGGGGACGCTAGTGTGGAAAAAGCCCTTCCGCGTAAGTGGGAGGGCTTTTCTTATTTTTATTGCTTGGTCAGTGCACATTTTTTTGTGGATGCGCTAATTTATGCTATTCTGCTCGCCATGCAAGGATATTTCCCATGACCCGACAATCGACACTTATAGAAATTTTTTCTGACGGAGCATGTTCCGGCAATCCCGGCCCCGGTGGTTATGGTACAATCCTGCGCCATGGGAAGCACGAGAAAGAGCTGTCTGGCTATGCTGCTGAAACAACTAACAATCGCATGGAGATGCTCGGGGCCATTGCGGGGTTAGAGGCCCTTACCAGACCTTGCCGGGTACAGTTAACCACCGATTCGCAGTATCTGGTCAAGGGAATGACGGAGTGGATTGAGGGCTGGCAGAGCAAGGGGTGGAAAAATTCGAAAAAAGCTGAGGTTGCCAATCGTGATCTCTGGGAGCGATTGCTGGAACTGGTTAAGCATCATCAAGTGGACTGGGTCTGGGTGAAGGGACATGCAGGGCATCTGGAAAATGAGCGCTGTGACGAACTGGCGCGTTTTGAAATTTTAAAAGCTTCTGATAATATTGAGTAAACTCATTTAGAATGGGTGGCCAGAATTTTTTCGAACCTGTTTCTCTAATTGAGGATAAGTATGGTAATGTTTGGCTGGTTCGAAAATTTTTGTGAATGTTGTTATTACTCCTGGGATTTTTATGTTGCCCTCTTCTGAATCCGCATCTGCCAGTCCTCCAAGCTTTGAAGGGCTGATATCTCTTGGCCTTTATGCTTTGATTGCGATTGGCCTGATTCTGTTTCTGCTGATTCTTACCAGAGTGCTGGGCAATCGAACGCATTCTGCCACTAAAGATAGCCCCTACGAATCTGCCATCCTGCCAAGCAGTGATGCGCGGTTGCGTGAGCCGGTTCCTTTCTATCTTGTTGCGATCTTTTTTATCGTTTTCGACGTCGAGGCGGTTTTTGTTGTTTCCTGGGCGGTGGCCTATGACATGCTCGGTTGGGCCGGATTCTGGCAAATCACTTTTTTTATCGTTATCCTATTTCTCGGATTACTTTATCTGTGGAAGATGGGTGGCCTGGAGTGGGGTTCGCAACATTCCCGTGATCAGCGCAGGAGAACAAAATGAGTGAACAGCTGCCACAGGGCGTGCTGCTGACGCGGGCCGATGACCTGATCAACTGGGGACGCAAGAACAGCCTTTGGCCGATGTTTTTCGGCTTGTCCTGCTGTTTTGTCGAGATGATGGCCAGCATGACTCCTCGTTTTGATCTGGCCCGGTTCGGTGCTGAGGTATTGCGTGGAACGCCGCGTCAAGCGGATTTGATGATTATTTCCGGAACTCCGTTCAAGAAGATGGGAGCCTCAATTCTGCGCCTGTATGAGCAGATGCCCAATCCTAAATGGGTGATGGCGATGGGCAGCTGTGCCAACTCGGGCGGCATGTATGATGTCTACAGTGTCATCCAGGGCGTCAACCAGATTCTGCCGGTTGATATCTACATCCCCGGTTGTCCGCCACGTCCCGAAGCTTTTTTACAGGGAATTCTCGAACTGCAGAAAAAAATTGCCGCTGAAGAACAACCGACTCGCAAGGTGTTCGGTATGCAGGGGGGCAGTGAAGGGACAATTGTTCCAGCGTTGATCGATGGCGTTACTAAAAGTCGCGATCCGCGTGGTCCGGGTTACGGAAACAGCCCGCTGCGTGGAACAGCTCAACAACCACCGAACTTTTCCAACACCCGCAGCCACAACAGTTGGCGACCGCCGCAACCGAAGCAGGTCTTCCCTGATAATACCGAACAGCTTTACCGTGCAGTGCAGGAACGCTTTGCTGGCCAGGTGACGCATGATCCTCTGGCTGCAGATATGCCGGTGCTGGTCTGTCCGCCGCAGTTGTTGCCGGAGCTGATGCAGTTTCTCAAGCATGAAACACCCTCCCGTTACCAGCGATTGGAAGACCTGACCGCAGTTGACGAACGTCATCGGCAGCAACAACCCGATCAACAATTTACCTTGGTGTATCATCTGCTGAATTTTTTCGTGCCCGGTTATCTGCGTATTAAAGTGCCACTGAGCGGAGAATATCCGCAAGCTCCCAGCGTTACCAATGTCTGGCCTTCCGCCGGTTGGTACGAGCGTGAAGTTTACGACATGTTCGGGATCACATTCAGTGACCATCCTGATCTGCGCCGAATATTGATGCCGGAAAACTGGCCGGGGCATCCATTGCGTAAGGAGCATCCGTCACGGGCGACTGAAATGGAACCCTTTACGGTCAAGGCAGCTCTGGATTACATCCCCCTTGAAGGGGATAAACTGGTCCCGCTTGCCGGAGCCGATGACGGCAGTATGGTTCTCAATCTTGGCCCACATCATCCTGGAACCCATGGCGTTCTGCGCTTGATTCTGCGGATGCATGGTGAGGAAATCTCCGATATCGATATCGATCTTGGCTATC
>JASJGT010000295.1:0-6418 GCA_033791405.1 Desulfuromusa sp. | reverse complement strand
GAAGGTTGGGATGGGTGTTTCACCAATACTCAGCTAGCAGCAGCTCGTCGAGCCTGTGATTTTTTCAGCAAAAGGAGAAACTGCTCACTGGAGACCGGACGGCTGAAAAGATAGCCCTGGAATTGATCACACCTTTGCTGGTGTAAAAATTTCAGTTCTTCTTTCTTTTCAATCCCCTCGGCAACCGTCTCCATATTGAGGCTTTTAGCTAGAAAGATAATTGCTGAAACCAAAGCCCGACTCTCTCTATAGGTTGTTATTTCAGAGACAAAGGAACGGTCAATTTTCAATTCATCGACAGGCAATTGACGTAAATAACTAAACGATGAGTATCCGGTACCAAAATCATCTATCGATAGCTTAACGCCGATTCTTTTCAGACTATGCAGAAGTTCAATCTTATGATCGACATTATCGATCAGCAGACTTTCAGTTATTTCAATTGTCAAAAACTTTGGATCAATACCGCTCTTAAAAATAATCCCTTTCATCTTTTCCAAAATATCTGGGTCGTCCATTTGCCCTACTGACAAGTTATAAGACATGCTGATGGGGGCATTATCGAACTGATGCCATTGATTAAGCTGTCGGCAAGCTTCCTCCAGTATCCATTCACCAAGGGGGAGAATCAACCCGGTTTCTTCAGCCAGTGGAATAAAATCTGCCGGAGAAACAAAGCCATCCGGGCTATCCCAACGAACCAGGGCTTCAACACCCAGGATTGCACCGCTTTTAATCTCAACCTTTGGCTGGTAATAAAGGACAAACTCCTTCTCTTTCACTGCGCGACGTAGATTGGCTTCTAAGCGCAACCGCTTTCCATACATTTCACTGATGGTTTGTGAAGAAAACTGGAAACGATCTCCACCCTGCTTTCTAGCATAGTCTTTAGCACTGGAAGCCAGGCGCAACAAGTTCAGGGGATCGTCACTCTCTGCAGGGTAGGTTGTCAACCCGATACTGGCTGTCAGGGAGAGGTCTCTGCCTTCAATCTGCGCTGACAGTCTGATTTTCTGGAGAATTCTTTTAGCAACGATTGCGGCATTTTCAGCACTTTCCATCCGGGAGAGAAGCAGAGTAAACACACCTCTTTCCAAATGGAACAATTTCAGTTCAATACTTTCAAAACCGTCAGCATGGCTCAGTAGATCTTCACCACGAATAACCATTTCAATGCGTTGCCCAACCAGACTCAATATTTCGTCGCCAGCATTGACCCCAATGGTATCATTAATTTTGTTGAAATCATCAATTCCTATGTTGAGTACCGCAACTTCATCATTATGCCGTTTGGCGAATTGCAGTGCCCAGGATAATTCCTCCATAAACAGTTGGCGGTTAGGAAGTTTAGTCAGTGGGTCATAATATGCCAGCTGATCCTGGTAGGCTTTAGCCGCCAGGTTATTCCGCACCCGCAAACCAAGTTCACTCTGATCCAATGGTTTGGCAAGAAAATCGGTAGCACCCAGATCCAGCGCCTGCAACTTATTTTTACTATCCGTTGCCGCAGTCAGAATGATAATGGGAAGATAACTGAATTTTGGATGGGAACGTACCGCTTTAAGAATATCGAAGCCAGAGACCTCAGGCATCATCAGGTCTAAGAGGAGAAGATCGGGTTTGCTTTTTTCAATCGCCGCCAGAGCCTGGGTTGAATCAGCAACAGTAACAAATTTGGTATAGCCATCCTCTTCTAGAAAGGCTTGAACCACATCGATATTGATTGGTTCATCGTCCACAATCATGATTGTGGCGTTTTTTAATTTCTGATGTTTGTCTGTGGATGACATCAAATTCTATTCTGGGGTAAACCCCGAATGGTACTAGTTTAAGTAATTCCGTAGTAAACTCGGGACTGTACCCAGCACCATCGGGGGCTGGCCCAAGAGTTTACGAGCTATGAAACTGGGGCGGTTCGCACCGCAAAAGCCTGGGACAGCCCCCATGCGGGGACAGTCCCGGTTTTGCTAGATGCAACCCTCGCTATTCTAACAGAAGAAGCATATAAAATAAATAATTTTAATAAATAATTACACACCAAGAGTTCTCCCTGGGCTTTTTTGACTTCAACAATGTCTGAACCTGGAGGAACAACCGCTTGAACCATAGCGGCTAAAGTTACCAGAACTTTCCCGGCATTCTCTGCCTGTCCAAGTTTGGCACAGGTTTCAAGTTCTGCAGCCGGTTCGGTAAAATCATCATAGCCAACTGTTCCACCTGAGCCTTTTAACCAATGGGCCAGGCTGGCCAGTTCTTCCATATTTCCTGCGTCCAGTGCAACATCCATCTGTTTAATTTTTTCTTCCAGCCTTGCGATAAAACTTAAAATGGTCTTCTGCAGCCGCAGATTAGTTGCCAGACGAGAAACCAGTGGTTTCTGAGTAAACGATTCAGCTTTCTCAGCATGAACTACCGTTTTTTTAGCATCCGTAGCCATGGTGGTAGCCAAAGAGATAACGCTATCAGCCTCCGGAACAACGATTCTAGCTGCCAACTCACGAAAGGATATGATCGATTCCAGAATATCTTTTCGCTGATTATTCTTTGCATATGTTTCCAGTTCAGCGGCAGGTTCCGTAAACACATCAAACCCGACCGTCCCCCCGGCCCCCTTCAACCAGTGAGCAAGATTAGCAATCTCCTGAATATCTCCTCGCTCTTCAGCTTCATCCATTGCCGTCAGTTGATCTTCAAGCCGCAGGACAAAACGGCAGATTATATCTCTAAATTTCTTATT
Source organism: Desulfuromusa sp. (assembly GCA_033791405.1). Taxonomy (GTDB): domain Bacteria; phylum Desulfobacterota; class Desulfuromonadia; order Desulfuromonadales; family Geopsychrobacteraceae; genus Desulfuromusa. Next base: position 3,681 of record JASJGT010000295.1, on the reverse strand, counting down.
ACTGGCCGGAAGTTTGGAATAAATGGGACTCTCATCAGAGTCTGACACCTGTCCACTCTGAACAGGTATAGGGATCGTACCCCGAGATTTATCACCCTCAACCTTCTCGCCATCCAGAAGCTGAGCCATCAATTCCAGAAACTGGTCGATATCGATCGGTTTACTCAAATAACCTGAATATCCAGCATCCAAACATTTCGCCTCATAGCCTTTCATGGCATTGGCGGTCAGAGCGATAATCGGAGTATCAAGCCCCTTCTTACGCAGGATGCCTGTCGCAGTCATACCATCCATAACCGGCATGTTGACATCCATCAAAATAACATCGTAATGGCTGCTGCCCGCCTTCTCGACTCCGACTTGACCGTTCTCCGCCTCATCCACAGTCAGCCCTGCCTCTTCGAGTAAAAGTCTGACCAATTCGCGGTTTTCAACTCCGTCATCCACAACCAGAATTCTCGCCGGCTGGAATTTCCAGGAATGACTATCCGTCTCATCAATTTTATTCTGCAACTTGGCAATCTCATCAGGCTGAAGATATTTAACTCCTGCCAGATCACCCGTCGGGAGAGAAACAGTAAAGGTACTCCCCTGATCCAGCTCACTTGTTACAGAAATATCACCACCCATCGCCTGGGCAAATTTACGGCTGATGGTCAATCCAAGACCAGTTCCGCCAAAGCGTCGCGATACGGTGTTGTCTGCCTGGACAAAAGGATTAAAAATCGCTTTTTGAGCATCTTCAGACATCCCGATTCCGGTATCAACAATCTCAATCAGCAGTCTGGAATCAGGCTTTTCCTCAAATCTGCAATTCACTGTCACACTGCCCGCTTCAGTAAATTTGATCGAGTTCCCGATCAGGTTAAACGCGATCTGTCGCAAACGTGCGGGGTCAACTTCAATCTTCTCCGGCACCGCCCCCTCAGCTTTAAAATCAAGAACGATCCCCTTTTCATCCGTCTTGCCCTTAAGCATCTGGAGGACTTCAGAGATGATCGTATAAGGCTCTACTGACAGTTTCTCTACCTCAATATGACCCGATTCGACTTTGGAAAGATCGAGGATATCATTGATCAATTCGAGCAGGTTTTTACCACTGGAATGGATGGTATTGAGATATTTCAGACTCTCTTCTTCATTCTTGACATAGCCCCGCTTGAGAATATCGGTGAAACCAAGAATGGCATTCATCGGGGTTCGAATCTCATGACTCATATTTGCCAGGAACGAACTTTTTGCCTGATTTGCCGCTTCAGCTTCAAGTTTTGAATTGATCAATTCAACTTCTTTTTCTTCCATTTCGGTAATATCGTCAAAGCTGATAAGAACCCCGGCGTGTTTATTCCCCTCACCCAGAACCGGTGAGCAGTTCACCCTGAAGGAACGAACCTCATTCTCGGTCAACTGCAGTCTGATGGTTTGATCTTTCTGGATTTTCCCCAGACTCAACGCTGTAATCCAGGGGCGGTCGGATTTTTTGATTTTGTCACCTGCAGCATCAACCCAGGGGAGTTCTCCGGCGCGAAAACCAAGCAGGCTGGCCGGGGTTTTGTCGATCATCCCGGAAAAAGCCTGATTGGCTAGAACAATCTGTTCTTTGCGGTCCAGGATCAGCAACCCGTCGGCCATGGTATCCAACGCGTCACGCACCCGACCCGGAATTGCCTGTGATGGATCGAGTTGCCGCAACACCTTACCGAGATAAAAGTAGTAGATGAGAAAACCGACTGAACCGATCAACAGCACGGTCAAAATCATCGGTGTTTTCAGTAAACCGATCAATCCAGGCTCCGCCAGAGGTTGGAAGTTTAATTCTAACCGCCCCCATTTCTGATCACCCGACCAGATTGGAACGCTGACTTGAGAACCTTTTGAGTATTCTCCACCCATCTCCTGCCATCGCGAATTATGCTCTCCCGTAACAACCAGAGTTTGCCCGTCCTTATGCCGCAACGCTAAAGATTGAAGGTCTTTATTTCGTTCTACCAGCAGCTTAAAATCAGTTTCCAAGCGTTGATAATTGGTTCCCTGATAGTTTGCTGTTTTAACCAGCGCCGTACTGTAAACAGCAATCGATTCGGCCAGAGCAGCCCGCCCTTCCCGCACGGCACTGTTCCTATCCGGGATAATGTCAAAAGAAAAGCACAGCATAACCAGACTGGTCATAATCCCAACCAGCCCAAGAGCAATTCGTGTTTTCGGATTTAGAAAGCGCATTTATCCATTATCCTGTTCATTTATTAGAGGTACAAAAAGATCAATCATCATCGTCTTCCTCGGCTTTTGTCTCTTCACTATCTTTGATAATTGATTCCAGGGACTCATCATCTTCATCATTCAGGTTACCACCAGCCAGAATCGATAGTGGATCGGCCAGATGCCAGGCAGGCATTGAAGAGAGCAGCGAGGCAAGCAGCGATCCCCCTTTGAGCATCCAGACCACATAACCGGCAGACAAGCCCATGGTTGTGGCAATGGCACTGCTCACCACAGCCGTTTCGATTCTGTCTTCCTGTTTAACTTCCTGTTGCAGCGCATCAAAAGAACTCCGCACTCGGTCATAATCTCCGACCGACAGCGTACCGATATCCAAAGAATTCCAGACATTTTTCAGAGTTTCAATCGGGTTTGTTTCCAACAACATATTCAGAGTTTGAAGCGTCGACAGTTGACCTGCATCCAGAGAACTATCGTTCTCATTGGCTGATGTCATCTTCTGGATAAATGACAGAATCGGATTGACCAGAGAATTGTGTGATTGGTTTTGTCCAGTTGCAGAATCAGCATTGGCATCCTCTTTAACCGGAAGCTGAGTTTCTGCCGGTGCATCAACCGCTTCAGCCACATCCTCAACAACCTCTTCGACCTCTTCCTCAGTCATTTCCTCTTCAACGGCCTCCTCAACAGGCTCATCGATTTCTGGAGTCACCTCGGGTCCGGTAGTCACAGTAGGAGGCAACGCGGTCACCCCGATGGTTGAAGTTGCCATGCCACTTTGAGCAGCAACCGTCATGCCATCTTCAGAGGATTCAACCTGAAAGCTTCCCTCAACGGCATCGGCATCCGGGGTAAACCTGAGACCAGCCTGCCCTTGAGTAACACTGATATAGTCACCGTTATTCACTTGAGTGACACCATCGGCAAGGGACAAAGAACCACCGTTAATTCCAGATATTCTGAAATGGGTGACTTCAACACCATCAGCAGTATGACGACTGATAATAATTGGAGCGGACTGTGATCCCGCCAGAACTATGGCGTCGGCAACCTGAGGGGTATCACCAACCGGCGTAACATAGATGAAAGCTGTTCCGTTAGCCGTTCCACCATTATCGTCGCTGATCGTATAGTCAAAACTGTCGGTTCCACTGAAATTACTGTCTGGTGTGTAGGCTAAAGTGCCATCGCCATTGTCAATCAAGGATCCGTGCCCCGACTGGGTAAAGGATGAAAGGGTCAAGCTATCACCTTCAGGATCCGAATCATTATTGAGCAGATCGGTGATGGTGGTCATTGTCAGGGCATGGTCTTCGGTAACGGACAGATTATCATTGACCGCTGTCGGCGCATCATTCACTTCATTAACGGTAATGGTAAAACTCTGATCGACATCAACTGTGCCGTCATTGACCCGCAGAACAACCGAATGATCACCCACTTCGGCATTGCTCGGGGTGC
>JASJGT010000294.1:0-4020 GCA_033791405.1 Desulfuromusa sp. | reverse complement strand
GTCAGCAAAACCGGGACTGTCCCCGTATGGGGGCTGTCCCAGGATTTTGCGGTGCGAACCGCCACAGTTCCATGGCTCGTAAGCTCTTGGGACAGCCCCCGATAGTACTGGGGACAGTCCCGAGTTCACTACAAAGTTGCTTAAATTAGCGTCATTCGAGTCTTCCTAGATAATTACCTATTTTTATATAAAAGAAAAGCCCCGGTAGAATAACCGGGGCTTAGGTTTAGTTAGAAAAAATTTTGGATTACAGACCGAGGGTTTTAAAGAAATCGTTCCCTTTGTCATCAACCAGAATGAATGCTGGGAAGTTCTCAACTTCAATCTTCCATACAGCTTCCATTCCCAGTTCTGGGAAGTCAATACATTCGACTTTTTTGATATTCTCTTCGGCGAGAACTGCAGCAGGTCCGCCAATCGAGCCGAGGTAGAATCCACCGTGCTTGGCACAGGCATCAGTCACTTGTTGACTGCGGTTACCTTTGGCAATCATGATCATTGATCCGCCGTTCTCCTGCAACAAGCCAACATAGCTATCCATCCGCCCGGCCGTGGTCGGACCGAAGGAACCGGAAGCTTTACCTTCTGGAGTTTTTGCCGGGCCAGCATAATAGATAGGATGTTTCTTCAAATAGTCTGGTAATGGCTTGCCGCTATCGAGAATCTCTTTGAATTTGGAGTGGGCTATATCACGACCAACGACTATAGTTCCTTTAAGGCGTAGTGGAGCACCAACTTCCAGTTTGGTCAAATCAGCCAGCACTTCACTGATAGGGCGATCAAGATCGATCTCTGTGGCAGGACTTTTCTTGGTACGTAACTCATCAGGGATCAAGCGACCCGGATTGCGATCCATCTCCTCAACAAAAAGACCGTCCTTGGTGATCTTTGCTTTAATATTCCGGTCAGCAGAACAGGAGACTGCCATCCCAACTGGACAGGATGCGCCGTGACGTGGCAAACGGACAATCCGCACATCATGGGCAAAATATTTACCGCCAAACTGAGCGCCGATTCCAATATCCTGAGCCATTTTCAGAACTTTAGCTTCAAGCTCAACATCACGGAAAGCCTGACCATGGTCATTCCCTTCCGTTGGTAATTCATCAAGATAATGAGCTGTGGCAAGTTTGACAGTCTTCAGGCAAGCATCCGCTGAGGTCCCGCCAATGACAAATGCCAAGTGGTAGGGAGGGCAGGCTGCAGTTCCGATTGTTTTCATTTTTTGCAGCAGAAACTCTTCAAGACTTTCGGGATTGAGAAGTGCTTTGGTCTCCTGGAAAAGCATAGTTTTGTTGGCTGAACCACCACCTTTGGCAATAAACAGGAATTTGTAAGCATCACCTTCCGTTGCATAGATATCAATTTGTGCCGGCAGGTTGGTTCCAGTATTCTTTTCCTTATACATATCCAGGGCAACGGTTTGGCTGTAACGGAGGTTTTCTTCAGTGTAGGTTTTGAATACCCCTTCAGAAATCCGTTCAGCATCGTTGCCACCGGTCCAGACTTGTTGACCCTTCTTTGCGACAACTGTTGCAGTCCCGGTATCCTGACAGAATGGAAGCTCAAAATCAGCCGAAATTTCTGCATTACGCAGGAATGCCATTGCGACAACCTTATCGTTTTCAGAAGCTTCTGGATCACTGAGGATTTTTGCCACCTGATCGTTGTGCTCGGGGCGAAGCAGGAAAGAGACATCCCGGATTGAGGTATTAGACAATACCGTCAGCGCTTGTGGATCAACTTTGAGAACATCTTTACCGCCAAAATCAACAACACTGACAAACTTCTCGGAACCTTCAATTTTACGATACTTGGTTGGGTCGGCACCGAGTGGCATTGGTTCCTGATACTTGAAATCTGGCATCTTTTCACTCCTTATAGGGATAGGATGATAGGGCATATAACAATAAAAACTCGTGCATTATAGGAGATTTTTTTACAGTTGTCGACTTTTATCAACGGTAAAAAAGGTGATATTTAATACCTGACTAAAACGTTTGAAATTAATTGACAGAAATAGTCGGGTATGATAATTCTGAACAACATTAAAACAGTTCGTGATAAAAAATATCATTAAGTATGTGAAAGCCGACTCTTTCAATCGCGCATTAGACTGTGCGATAATAACTTTACTGGAGGTAAGTGGATGTTCTCTCAACTCAAGGAAGATTTAAAGGTTGTCTTTGAGCGCGATCCCGCAGTTCGAGGCGTGTTTGAGATTATCTTTTGCTACCCCGGCTTTCATGCAATGTTTTTCTATCGTATATCCCACTGGCTGTGGAACAACAATATGAAACTTCTCGGTCGGCTGGTTTCTCACTTTGGACGCTTCTTAACCGGTATTGAAATCCATCCCGGGGCGACCATCGGGCGTGGCTTTTTTATTGATCACGGCATGGGTGTTGTGATCGGCGAAACTGCTGAGATCGGGGAAAATTGTACTCTCTATCACGGCGTCACTCTGGGCGGTACTTCCTGGGCTAAAGAGAAGCGTCATCCGACCCTGGGAAATAACGTTATTATTGGTTCAGGGGCAAAGATACTTGGTCCATTTAAAGTTGGTGATGACAGTAAAATCGGTTCCAACTCTGTTGTCGTGAAAGAGGTTCCTGTAAACGCTACTGTTGTTGGTATTCCTGGTCGGGTGGTTTTGTCGGGCGAAAAAAGGGTAGGCGTCGATCTGCAACACGATAAGTTACCAGATCCCGTGGCCAAGGCGGTCAGTTGTGTCTTTGATCAACTTCATCGACTTGAAGATAAAGTTGAGGAATTGCAAAATGAGCAACGGAAGTTAAAAGGTGAACTTTCCCGGTATGAAAAATTGGAGCAAACCGAACAGATAAACAGGGAAGCCAGTTAATGAGGATGTCAACAAAAGCGCAATATGCAGTCCGTGCCCTTGTCAGCTTAAATATGACCTGTGTCGGAAGGCCTGTCTCTATTAAAGAAATTTCAGAGCGAGAGAAAATCTCTTTGAACTATCTTGAGCAGCTGTTTGTCAAACTACGGCGTGGTGGCATTGTCAACAGTGTCCGAGGTCCGGGAGGTGGTTATCTGCTGGCTCGACCCGCTGCAGATATCCGCATTGATCAGATTATTGATACAGTTGAAGAGGCACTGATGCCGCTATCGTGCATGAATGCTGACGGTAGTTGTGGCTGTGGCTCAGAATGTATCACTCAATCGATCTGGCAAGGTTTAGGAAATCAGATTCGTAATTTTCTTGCGTCTGTAACCCTTGAAGATTTAACCAATGATGGGCGTCGGCATCTGGCAAGACTGGCGGTAAATAGTTAATCATATTTCAGCTTAACTGGAGGATTTACGTGGAAAAAATTTACATGGACAACAATGCAACCACTGCAGTCAAACCAGAAGTTCTAGAGGCTATGTTGCCCTATTTTTGTGAACAATTTGGTAACCCGTCCAGTGTTCACTGGGCCGGTCGGATGGTTGGCGGCGCAATTGATAAGGCTCGCGAGCAGGTTGCAGATCTACTCAACTGTTCCGCAGCTGAAGTTATTTTTCTTTCCTGTGGTAGCGAAGGTGATAATTATGCCATCAAAGGAACTGCTGATGCGCTAAAGGATAAAGGCAACCACATTATTACCACCTCGGTGGAACATCCTGCGGTTTTGGAGACCTGCGAAGCGCTTGAAAAAGATGGTTTCGAGGTGACTTATCTCAAAGTTGATCATGATGGCATGCTTGATCTTGCTGAGCTGGAAGCGGCTATAACTGATAAAACAATCCTGATTTCTGTTATGTGGGCAAATAATGAAACCGGTAATATTTTCCCCATTGAGGAAATCGGTCAAATTGCAAAAAAACACAAAGTTCGCTTTCATACCGATGCTGTTCAGGCTGTGGGAAAAATTCCGGTTGACGTACGTAAAGCAAATATTGATATGGCGGTGATCTCCGGTCATAAAATCGGCGCACCAAATGGTGTCGGAGCGATGTATCTGCGTCGTGGTACCAGGATTTCCCGTTTTATGCACGGTGGACATCAGGAAC
>JASJGT010000293.1:0-5117 GCA_033791405.1 Desulfuromusa sp. | reverse complement strand
CTCAGCCCTTGATTACGATAAGGATGCAACAGTCGAAGATACCAACACTCTCATTGCTCAACTTCAGGTCATGTTCTAGATTAATTGAAGCACAACTTACCCCCCGGGGAACTCTCTCCCCTTGGGGGGTATTTTTTTCATAAACTAATAGACAAAGGAGCTTATCATGAAAAAAGTAATATCTCTGATAGCAGTACTCGTTTTCTTTATCAGTCTGTCTGGAATTTCTTTTGCTGCTGATTTCAAAGGCAAAGTCACCAAAGTAAAAGGCAAGACGGTAACAATTGAGATTACCAAAGGGAAAGCTGCGAAATTAAAAGTGGGCACCAAGGTAGAAATAGAAGCTGACAAATCAAAAGGTGCACCGAAAAAGAGCGGCGGAAGCATGCTGCAAGGTTGCTAAACTGTTCAGATTGGCTACCGGGGTCGGCAGCCAATTGTACTAGATTGAATAACAATGACCCCGCTGCTTGCGGCGGGGTTATTCATTTTGAGAATATCGAGGATTAAACTATGAAGATGACAAAGATCACGCTGACGGCATTTTTGGCCTGTGCAGCAGCCTTTGCTCTGATTACGACGGCCGCCTTTGCTGCAGGTGTGGGTAAGGATGGCACAATCGTCGGCAAAAAGGGAAAGGCTACCACGATCGCTGAACTGGTCGCCATGTATGACTCAACCGGATGTATCGACTGCCACGAAGACATTCACGATGAGTGGGCCAACTCAGCACACTCCCGTTCAGTTTATGGGACCGGTCGGACGGCCGCAACCATGAAGTCTGCCTTGGAAAACGGGGTTCTGTCCTGGGCTTTTTCCGGGGCAACAAATCCTGAAGAGGTTGAAGTTGACCATCTCATGGGCTGCGCCAAGTGTCATTTGCCCCAATTAGCTGATGCTACGGATGCCGTGGCCAAAGAATTTATTGCTGATATTTATGGGCTGATGGATGCTTACCGGAATGACGATGAGACTAAGTTTGAGGAGATGAAGGACACATTATTGAGTCTGAATATCAACTGTCTGGTTTGTCACAACAAGATGGCTATTACCCATAAATGGACTGATGGCTACCCCCAGGCTGGAACCGTATATGGCTCCAGCGACGGTGAACATGAGGATGAGGCCTACCCGCACGCCAAGGTTAGTCCGATCATGAGCGAATCGATTTTCTGTGGCCAGTGCCATGGACTCGGACCAAACTTTGAGTTGGACAATCCAACACAATGTGCAACAGCTTATGGTAGCTACCTCTGGGCTTATACTGCTGAAGGTGGTACCGAAACCTGCCAGGAATGCCACATGGAAAAAAGTGGCCTGGGACATGATATGCAGAGCTATCGCTCCAAGGTTATGTCTGATGCAGCCGTTGATTTTGAAGTTGAAGCTTACGGTGCTAATTGGCGTGATGGAAATCTCGTGACCCCAAAAGCAATCGTCAAGGTCAAGATGACCAACCGGACCGGCCACGCAATCCCTGATGGCTGACCGACTCCTAACCGACTGGTTCTGTCGGTAAGTGCAGTTGATAGCGAAGGTGATGAATTATTTAGTCAAGAAAAAATTTACATGCCAATGCCTCAGAAAATGGGCCGTGGCGATAAAATGGGTCGTGGTCCTTATGAGAAGAGCGGTATCATAAATGACACCGGTCTACCTCCGGGGAAAACGGTTGAGGAACATTTCGAAATTCCTTTCTATACCGAAGATGTCGAAAATGAAGACGGTCGCGTTATCGAGCGCAAGTTGCTCGACAATGAACTGAACATTAATGTCAAACTCTGGTACCTGCCGTATGGCAATATGCAGAGCGATCCATTCCTGTGGCAGGAGTTCACACAAAAGGTGACTGTGAGCAAATAGCAGTTATAAGGCGGATCGCCAGATCGCGGCTGACCATTCCCTCAAACGCAAACGTTTTCGAGTGGATTGTCAGCCGCATAGGTAAATGATTGAAAAATTGGTTTTACCGCGCTGTACCAGCGTAAAACCATGAAGTTTTTTCCGAATACCCGTACTTTCTGTCGGTGACCGGTGTTTATTTAAAGGAAGAAGCAAAAGATATGGAAACTACTTACCTCAAAACTTTTGTCGAGGTAGCTCAGACGGGAAGTTTGGCCAGAGCAGCAGAAAATCTTCTTTTGACGCAGCCAACGATATCGAGACAAATCAAGTTCTTGGAAAGGCAATCTAAAAATTCACTTCTGGACAGAAGCGGCGTTACCATAAAATTGACTTCTACAGGGAAACTTTTTTTTGAAAAAGCATTGAGAATTCTTGAACTAGAGCAGGAACTAAATCTGGAACTATTTCATTTCAGAGCCCCTAATAGTCTTTATTTTGCGAGTACTCCCACCTTTTCAACTCTTTACCTTCCTCAAATACTGAGTAGTTTTATCAAGGCACATCCAGGTGTGACTGACCTCAGGATTTCGATAGACACACCAGACAATATTATACAGAACCTGGTGAGTGGATTGTTTGAAATCGCGGTTATCGAGCACTGTCTGGGGTATGATTTGAGTGATTTCGAAACTATTCCTCTGCCAGCAGATGAAATGGTCTTTGCTGCCGCACCAAATATAGAGTTTACTGCGCAACAAAAGACCCTTGAGCAATTTTTTAAAAATACTCTGGTATGTCATGTTAAAGGTAGTTGCTCTAGGATCCTTCTGGAGAACAACTTGAGGGAAATTGGACAGACTACAGAAAACTTTTATCAAACCATAGTGGTTGAAGATTTGGACGTAACAATTCAACTCCTTCTTGACGGCAACGGGATCTCCTTTATTTCCACTGACCTGATAAAGTCATTTGTAGAAAGTGGTCAGCTTCATATGTTCCGGCTTCCTGGCTTTATCCATCAGCGTAAGCGTACCCTTGTTCTCCCAGCACCAGCAGCGAATTTCAGCCCGGCCAAGAAATTTTCAGATTTTATAGTTGGCGCATTTTGAGACGACTGTTATTTGAGCGGTGAAAATTATGTATGGGCAAATGACAAGGGGGTTGTGACCGGTAAAATTGCTCGAACGAGCAGATGCTGAAACCTCAAATGTAACTCGTTGTGAAAAATCTCCTGACTATGGCCCGCTTGCTGGCTTCAAAACTATCTATATCTGAAAAACTTCTATCTCGCGCAGAAATTCCTTTCCTAAAGCGAAATTATGATTTTTGATAAGAAGATCCCCCTGTGTGATTTCCCTGCTGCAGAGCGATCCATTCCTGTGGCAGGATTTCACACAAAAGGTGACGGTAAGAAAATAGTTTTATTCGTCACCCTGTGCCATCGAACGGCTGCCGATCCAGTGGAAGAAGTAGTCCTGGGTCGGCAGCCGTATTTTTTTTGTTCCCAATCCTATCCATGCTAAACTCCAGTGAAATAGCTGAAAAAGGTGTGGAAACTTTTTTATGAAGATGTTTAGATTTTTATATCCCCTCTCATTTTTCTTGTTAATCATTGTTGCAGGGTGCAGCCAAGCAACAGGAGACGGGTCAACCTGCGCTGCTTGCCACCAAGGATTGGAGCTGGCGTCAGAAACTCATATGGAATGTGTTTCCTGTCATGGTGGCGATCCGGAAGAAACTGACGAGAAAGCATCACACCAAAGCATGTACGGGCCCAAAAACCCAGCTGACCCAAAACATTGGGATAAAACCTGTGGTCGTTGCCATCCATACCAGCTTGACCGGCTTAGAGCGAACTTGATGTATACCAATACAGGTATGATTAAAAATACTCAAGCAACTTGGGAAAGCTCCGATGGGGTTCTCTATGCGACTAACAGGGAAACTGTTCCTAATGCGCAGGGAGAGAAGATAGAACTTAAGTCGGTCACCGAACTCGACAATCTCGCTGGAGAGCTCTACCGTAAAACATGTTCTCTATGCCACATCGGCGTTGATTCTAACCAAGTATGGACCGGTAGCCATGCTTCCGGTTGTGGTGCTTGTCACTTCCCTTACAATGATAATGCCACCTATCAGGGAGATGATCCAACGGTCAAAGGGAAATGGCCACATTCAGCAAGTCATAAGATGGAAAACTTGCCTGACAATAAAGTTTGTGTTCGTTGTCATAACCGCAGTGGTCGAATTGCTCTTTCCTATGAAGGGCGTAACGACGGTAACAATAGCCTTGTCCCGACCCATAATGGCGAACCCGGTCCTGACATTATCAGTGGCGTCCGCAATGTGACCAGGATTCCACCCGATATCCATCACGAAAAGGGAATGGAATGTATTGACTGTCATACCTCACGTGAAATCATGGGTGATGGCTTTGCTTATGAAAATATGTATCAGCAAACAGAGGTTGCCTGTGAAGATTGCCACGGGAGCGCTACTGAGCGCCCACAGGTCGAGCCGATCAATCGTGAAAATGATGAAGTATTACGGGAATCGGCACATTACAAAAGGCGTATGCAGCAGGGCGATGGCATGGTGCTGACTACCAAAGGACGTAAATACTCAAATGTTTTTCTTGAGAAAGAAAAGATCTGGGTTCAAGGGAAACGCTCCGGAAAATTACATGAGAGTAAAGTTATTACTGACACCCCCGAACACACCATCGTTGGCCATGAAAGAATGGAATGTTATTCTTGCCACTCTCGAACAGTTGCTCAATGCTATGGCTGCCATACAGAATATGACCAGCGCGAACTCGGAAATGATTATATCAAGGGTAAAAAAACTCCTGGGCAGTTCACGGAAACAGAAGATTACCGCATGATCTACCCATTCCCACTGGCGCTTAACCAGCGGGGGAAAATTTCAACGGTAACTCCGGGCTGCCAGACGTTTGTCAGTGTCATCAATCCAAAAGGTGAGAAGGTTCTGGACGAATATGTGACAATCTACAAGGGGAAACAACAACTCCGCTTTGCTCCGTTTTTCGGACATAACACTGGAACAAAAGCAATCGGCTGCAGTGAGTGTCATGCCAATCCAGCCTTTCTCGGTTTTGGTCAGCATGTGGTGGAAGGGAACAGTATTGAGGCCACATTGATCTGTGAAAAATCTGAGGAGAAACCGTTAGATGGATTTATCACCATGGACAATGGTGAGGTGAAAGCTTTTTCAGCGATTACCCGCGAGAATTCTCGGCCATTTTTGACCGA
>JASJGT010000292.1:0-5866 GCA_033791405.1 Desulfuromusa sp. | reverse complement strand
ATAAAATCTTTCAAGGGCCTACTAGCTTTCCCCAGCAATTACTGCACATTACGACTGAGTGCTATCACCCTTTATGATGTATGGCCCGCCGGTTATCATGAACCGTCCAAAAATCGACTAATCACTTTTGAGAAGGTCTTTTCGTGCTGATCAGCAGATTTTCAAATATAGTTACATCTGAAAATCCCACCATCTGCCCATTCGGGAGATTTTACCCTGCCATAAGGTCTAAGATTTGCAGAGTGTTGATATTCTCTTATCGGAATGACACCCAAGTTTTTCAATCCATGTATAGATTTTGTCTAGCGAACAAGGCTTCTGAAAAGAAGTGCTCCCGAGATCCTCAATTGATTCCAGATCTTCATCCGTGAGGCTTCCAGAAATGACCGCTATGTTTCGTGTAGGAATTTTACAATTCATCTCTTTGAGTTTTTGTAGGAAAGTAATGCCTGTCATATTGGGCATCTGATTGTCGGTGAGAATAAAGTCGAAACAGGGGGCATCTAATGGGCATTTAGATGTCTTTTTTAAGAAACTTGTCGGATCTCGGTGCAATGTAACTTCAATCTCAATATCACTCAAAGCTTCAATGAGAAGTTCCCTGCAGGCGGTATCATCTTCGAGCACTAAGGCTTTTATCATTTTTTCCTCTTTTCATTTTTTGTAATTGGCTCACTACACAATCCCACAAATAGAGAAAAAACCTGTCCTCTTGTGTTAAAACGTTGCCCTCCAGAAATGGTTTACACGCTACTTGCTATTCTTTTGAGAAGATTAGATTGTTCGTTACCTACTTCATTCAATGGCAAATCGTACGGATTAGGTGTATCAAAAATCAGGCAATTACTTTTGAAAATGAATTTCTAAGCAATCGGTTCATTCACAAAGGTAGTTACATTTTAAAAATCACCATTTGCTCGATCGAGCTATTTTCACCGGTCATAACGTCCAAGATTTGAAAATTTGAGAGCCTGTGTGTATCGAATAACGGGACATCTGAGAATCATTACATGCTTTTCTTCAGAACTTGTATAAATAGGACAAAGCAACTAATCAGACAGAATATATTTTATATAGAGAGAGCAAGAAAAATATTGTCCCATTTTTAAACCTTTCTGTTCTAGACTGGCTTTAAGCTGCTTGCAGGAATGACATTCCTGGCTGATTTTCTTAAAGAGCTGATAACTTGAAATTCCTATATGAAATAATTGTTAATGGAGGAAATATTGACAACACAACGCATTCTTCCTATTCACGTCGGAGGTACCATCGCATCCGCTTCTTCCGAAACCGGTTTTAAACCAAAACTCTCATTCGCAGATTTACTCAGCAGAAGAGACAAAGGACTTGCCGGGGATCGGTTTATCGCTCAAGCACAATCTCCCTTCGGCGAATGCGGGATTGACAGTGCCGGGATGCAGCTTTCGCACATCCAAAAGGTCGCTGAGACAGTTTGTAGCAACTACGACCAACATGATGCGTTTATCGTCACCCATGGGACAGACACCCTTGCTTACACGGCAAGCATGCTTGCTTTCATGCTGCAGGGTATTCAGAAGCCAGTCATCATTACGGGTGCTCAGAAAACCCTTGAGGATGAAAACAGTGACGTGGCCGGAAATCTTGAGACAGCTTTGCTTGCAGCATCGACACCAAATAGCGGTGTCTGGGTGGCATTCAACGGGAAAATCATCAAGGCGGTCAGAGCAATGAAGATAGATATCGGCGTCGACAGTTTAGATGCCTTCACTTCAAACCTCAGGGATGAAATTTCTATTTCTGACTTTCAACGTAACGACTATGCTGTCAATAGGGGGCAGGTGGAGGCGTTCGACACGGAGGTATCCGAGGCAGTAGATATCTTCTGCTTGACCCACACAACGAACCCTATTTGGTTGAGAAACTATCTCGAAAATTCAGACCTTAAAGCACTTATCGTTCTCATCTATGGCATGAGCGGACACCGCGAGGAATTAATGGAAGTTCTTTCACGCTGGGCCGCCGACAACGAAGCAGTCGTCATCGCCAAAACACATTCGCCGTACGGTAGCACCGATTTGTCAAAATATGAGTTGGGTGTAAAAGCCTTGAAAATGGGAATTCTGTCATCACTCGATATGACTCTAGAGAGCATTTACGCCAAAACCTGCTGTCTTATTACCAAGAGCGGTGGGCTTCAGGAATTTCGCCGACAGTTTTATTCAAATTTTTGTGGAGAACTTGATGAGTCAGCTAGTCAAAAATTCAGAGAAAAGTCCAATTATTGGCTCTCTATTCCTTAAACCATCGTTTTTCACTTCGAACAATAGTTGTTTCAATAAACAGAAGAGAAAACTCGAGTACTTGACTTTGTTTAATTCACATGTTTTCTTTATAAAAACATTGTTTTATAGTAAGTATTTATGAGGAGAATAAAAAACCAACCCTATCTATCTTGGTTTCCATTATCCTGCTTCAATTAGTGCGGGATATAACTTGAAAAAGGAGGTAACATCGTGAAAAAACTACTGGTACTGATTCTTGCAAGTTTAATGATTTTTGTGTCTGGGGCGGCTTTTGCTGAGAAGTTATATGTCGGTACGGACACCGCTTTCGTCCCCTTTGAATACAAAGGTAAGGATGGTAAATACACGGGCTTTGATATTGAGCTGTGGGCAGAAATTGCAAAGCGTATCGGCGTTGAATATGAACTGAAGCCAATGGATTTTAATGGTCTGATCCCAGGCCTGACAACCGGTAATTTGGACGTTGCTCTTGCAGCGATTTTCATCAAATCTTCCCGGGAAGAGAAAATTGACTTCTCTCACCCCTATTTTAGAGCCGGTCTGAAAGTCATGGTTTTGGCAGACAACAAAGACATCAAGGCTCCTGCTGATCTGAAAGGAAAAGTTGTTGCCGTAAAACTCGGAACCGCAACCGTTGAATATGTCGAAACCCTCGGCGCAAAGAAAGTCGTCAAGTTTCCGAATATTGACCAAGCCTATCTCGAAGTTGTCACCGGCGGGGCTGATGCCGCAATGCATGATACTCCGAACGTTCTCTATTACATCAAAACTGCTGGCAACGGTAAGGTCAAGGCTGTCGGTCCAGATGTCAAGGCCGCTCAGTACGGGATAGCCTTCCCACAAGGGAGTGCTTTGCGAGACAAAACAAACGTTGCACTTCTACAGATGATGGAAGATGGCGCTTATGCCAAGCTTTTCAGGAAATGGTTTGACGCAGATCCTGAATAGCCTGAAAGAAATAAAATCTGACCTGCATTGAACCATCGGTCTCAGCGCAGGAAAAAATCTATGCATTCGGGATCCCTTCAGCACAGGCCTGTGCAGGAGGGATCCTTTGTTTTTGTGAGCCATCTCTGGCTAACTGTTTTTATGGAAGAGTCAAATTATGGGTTTTGAATTTTCAGTCATTACCGAATCGCTGCCTGCTCTTCTGGCAGGGGCCAAACTGACCTGGATCATAACCATACTGGGAATTGTTGGTGGTATGATCTGTGGTGTTCTCGCCGGATTGGGACGAATTGCAGGAACAGAAGCGCTCGGAGAAGAACCGCACGGAATCTACAAGCCGATCAGTGTTGTGATCCGCTACATATCCAGTGGTTATGTTGAAACAATACGCGGAACGCCGATTATTGTTCAGGCGATGTTTCTCTATTTTGCCTTTCCCATGCTGGTCAAGGCGGTCACCGATATCGAACGCTTTCGGATCGAAGCTTTAACTGCCGCAGTTATTACCATTATCTTCAATGCTGGAGCCTATATTGCTGAGATTGTCCGTGGCTCGGTCATCTCGGTGAATAAGGGACTTTTGGAAGCGGGAATGTCTCTGGGCATCAGTCGTTTTCAACTGATCGTTCATGTCATCGGTCCGATCGCTTTTCGTAGAATGATCCCTCCGCTCGGCAACCAGTTTATCATCAGTCTCAAAGACACCTCTCTTTTTATTGTCATTGGGGTTGGTGAACTGACCAGGCAAGGCCAGGAAATTATGGCCAGTAATTTCAGAGCACTAGAAATCTGGCTGACTGTGGCCATTATGTATCTGATCATGACAACCGTTCTGGCAATGTCATTACGACAACTCGAGAAAAAAATGAAAATTTTCTAGATTGATTGCTTCCAAAAGAAAGACGAGAAAAAGATGTCGAGCATCATTGAGCTGAAAAATATCTGTAAATCGTTTGGCGATACAGAAGTGTTACACAACATCGATCTTTCTATTCAGGAAGGCGAAGTGGTTGTGGTCATCGGACCGTCTGGTTCCGGAAAATCCACTTTGATCCGCTGTATTAATTGTTTGGAGATGATATCGAGTGGTGAGTTGGTTGTTGACGGTATCAGGATCCCCGACGAGATGGGGAGAACACGTCAAATACGACTTGAGGTCGGAATGGTTTTTCAGCAATTCAATCTATTCCCCCACATGACCGCACTTGGAAATGTCGCCTTTGGTCCTTCTAAAGCTAGAAAAATGAATAAGGCTAAGGCGGCAGACATTGCCAGAGATCTGCTCGACAAGGTTGGTTTGGCGGAATTTGAAAACAAACTCCCCGGTCAGCTTTCAGGAGGGCAACAGCAACGGGTTGCCATTGCCAGGGCGTTGGCAGTCAGCCCTAAAGTTCTGTTGTTTGACGAGCCGACATCAGCTCTGGATCCTGAAATGATAGGTGAAGTCCTGGATGTTATGAAAAACATTGCCAAAGACAGCGGTATGACTATGGTTGTTGTCACTCATGAAATGGGGTTTGCCGCTCAAGTTGGTGACCGTTTGATTTTTATGGATGATGGAAGAATTGTTGAGGAAGGTAAACCTGGCGAAGTCATGAAAAACCCAAAATCGGAAAGACTCAAGGACTTTTTAGGCCATGTAAAGCACCACTGAAATTACTCACGAGCTATCGGATCCTTCTAAAAAATAGAAGGCTAGTTTTGAAGGGAAGGGGTAACTCTATTACCCAATGCCGCCTCAAGCGCAGCGTCAGCATGTATCGTAGCTGTGTCAAATACTGGGATATCGCAATCGTCTTGATTAATGAGAAGCGGTATTTCGGTGCATCCTAAAATAATCCCTTCTGCTCCATCTTTTTTCATTTTTTCAATTATAGATAAGTATTGTTGTTTGGAGTTATCTGAAAAAATACCTCTAGCAAGTTGATCAACAATGATACGATGAATTATCTCTTGATCCTTTGCCTCTGGGATAACTGTGGCGAGATTATTTATATTAAGTCTGTCGGTGTAAAAACCATCTGTCATTGTATATTTCGTACCTAACAGCCCAACAGTAGTGATTTCCCGCTGTTTGATTTCTTTTATGGTTACATCAATCAAATGGATCAATGGGAGGTCAATGGATCGTTGGACGTCATCAAACACCTTGTGCATTGTATTAGTAGCGATCAGTCCGAAATCAGCTCCCGCTATTTTGAGTTTTCTGGCTATTGAAATCATGTCGTTTGTTATTAGATCCCACCGATTTTCTGCGCGCCATTTATGGTAATTTTCTAAATTTACACTGTAAATTATAATTTCCGGGTAACTGTAATTTTCAAATTGTTCAACAAAGGAACGGGTGATATGTAGGTAGTAGCTTACAGTTGACTCGGGGCTTAAACCCCCAATAATTCCGATTTTTTTATACATTTTTGTTCCCATCGTCTTTTCTGATTATTTTTCTGAATAAAAAAATATTATTTAGTTCTAAATATTCCATACATTATCATAGGCTGACAACTTATTTTGTTCAGCAAAAAAAAAGAGGGGGGGCACAGTCTTCTGGACAACACGGAGCGGGAGGGCTTCTTGCCATCCGTTTATCGGGTTTTGGTAATTCGGGCAAAGACCCCGCGAGAAATGCTGGA
>JASJGT010000291.1:0-8629 GCA_033791405.1 Desulfuromusa sp. | reverse complement strand
TTGGGGCCCACCGGCAATACCGACCACGCGGCAGCCTTTGAGCTTGGCGATCTGGCCGACCACCGAACCGACGGCTCCACTGGCTGCTGCAACCACCACGGTTTCACCGGCTTTAGGTTGGCCGATGTCGAGTAAGCCCATATAGGCGGTAAAACCGGGCATGCCCAGAGCGCCGAGGGCCAGGGAGGGTTGTGGCATGCGGGGGTCCAGCTTGGTGAATCCGGTGCCGTCAGAGACGGCATAGTCCTGCCATCCATTGAAACCGAGCACCAGATCGCCCGCTTGATAATCCGGATGAAAGGAGCTTTCGACGCGGGATACGGTGCCGCCGATCATTTCGGCCCCGACCGCTACAGGTGGGGCGTAGGACGGCGCATCGCTCATCCGACCACGCATGTACGGATCAAGCGACAAATACAGGGTCCGCAACAAGACCTGCCCATCGGCGGGGATCAGCGGGGCGCTTTCTTCTAGTCTGAAATTCTCGGAAATCGGCGCACCGACGGGCCGGGATTTCAGAACAATTCTGCGATTTACGGTTTTACTTGTGGGCATGAAATATATCTCCTCAATAAAGGCTATAAAAGTTCAACTTTCGATCTTTGCGGGGTTAACTCATGCAAGCTGAAAGCTTTTCTGTTTAAAGGCTTAATTCCAGGATCCGCCTGCTGACCTCCGGAGTGATATCTCCGTGTTCCCCCGACCTTACCATACCGTGTTGCTCCAGTTGGGCCACCAACTTGGTGATGCTCTTTTTTTAAATCCCATGGTCACTCAGAGCCGTTGGCGCCAGTTCTTTAGAAGTGCCCCTATTTATAGGCACCACTCGCGTAATGAAGTTCATAGCTGTGGCTGTAGATTTCCAGGATATTTCCGAACGGATCTTCCATGTAAATCATCCGATAAGGTTTTTCTCCCGGGTAATAATAGCGTGGTGCTTTCATACGCCGCTTCCCACCTGCCGCAACAATTTTTTCAGCTAATTCTTCCACATTTGGATCTTGTACCGAAAAGTGGAAAACTCCTGTTTTCCAGTATTCGAAGTTGTCTTCCGGGTTGGTCTGATTTTTAAATTGAAACAGTTCTACGCCGATGCGGTCTCCGGTTGACAGATGAGCAATGCGAAATTTCTCCCATCCGGCGCCAAAAACATCGGTACACATTTCACCGATAGCGCTCTTGTCCTCGATGACGTCGGTCGGTTCCATAATCAAATACCAGCCTAATACCTCGGTATAGAACTTTACTGCGGCCTCTAAATCTGGTACCGAAATACCAATATGGGAAAATGTACGTGGATATGAACCTAACATGATCAACTCCTTTGTTATGTGGTTTGCGTCTCTGTTTTGAAACTATTATAAACTCCAGGGTTGAAAATTAAAAATTATCATATATTATTCATATAATAATCTTACGTTATAGACAAAGGAACAATTCTATGATTAACCAACAATGGTTACATACCTTTCTCACCCTAGTTGAAGTCGGCCACTTCACCCAAACCGCTGAAAAACTCTATATGACGCAGCCTGGAGTCAGCCAGCAGGTTAAGAAGTTAGAGGAACAGGTGGGGTTTCCCTTGTTGACCCGGATTGGGAAGCGTTTTGAGCTGACTCTGGAAGGCGAAACCCTGTATCGGTTTGGCTGTAAAAGAAAGGAAGAGGAAGACCAGCTGTTCAGTGAATTGCGGTTTGATGACCCACATAAGGGGGAATGTCGTATTGCTTGCTCGGGTGCAATGGCGACCTTTCTATATCCCCATTTCCTGAAAAGACAGAAGATTCATTCTGGACTGATGGTCGCCGTTGAAGCAGCACCTAACGTGCGAATCATCGAGAGTATATTAAAAAATGCAATTGCTCTGGGAGTTATCACCCAACCTTCTCCTTCGACAGAATTAGAGTATGAAGCGCTTGGCTTCGAATCTTTGTGTCTTGTTCTACCAAGCAACTATGCCCATCAGGACCTAAGTTTTGGCAGCCTTAAAGCGTTAGGCTTTATTGATCACCCCGATGGCGCTCACTATGCTAACCGCCTGTTGAGTGCCAACTTTGGGGAACAATTTCATAGCGTAGAAAAAATGGAGAAAACTGGTTATATCAATCAGATAAACCAGATATTGCTGCCAGTATCTGAAGGCCTTGGTTTCACAGTATTGCCGGAAAAGGTCGTACGTCATTTTCCTCAGCAGTCGTTACTCCATGTCGCGACGCTAAAAGCGCCAATCCATGACGAATTGTTTCTGGTCAGAAAAAAACATCGGATACTGCCAAAGCGTTATGATTGGTTTGAAAGAAAAATCAAAGTGTTGGTTGGACAGTGAACAAAACCCTCGCGATATTTTTCAACATTCAGAAGTTGTGAAAGGCTAAAATCGCTCGAACGAGCATGTGGTGGGTTTTTCAAATGTAACTAATTTTGAGATCCCAATTTGAAGAAGCCCCGAATCTGACCGGGGCTTCCTTTTGTCACTATATTCGAGACATGTACTTCACTTTCATGATGTCCCACGGCCAGTTATGATCCTGGCACCCTCAGGTAGTTAATTTTCAATTGGTAACGCTGTCAAATTGGCCCATTCAAGCCAAGCTCCATCATAAATTTTTACGTCGGCGTACCCCGCGAGGTATTTCATGGCAACATAAGCATGGGCGGAGCGATCTGAACTGTGGCAGTAGACATAGACGGTTTTATCCGTTGTGATCCCTTTGCTCGAAAAAGCGTCCTTGATGTCTGTAACGCTTTTGTAGGTCTGTTCTTCATTCAGGTTGATCGCAGTCTGACCTGTCACGTTGATGGAACGCGGGATGTGACCTGAGCGGGTCGTTCGCTTTTTCTCTCCGACAAATTCTTTATTCGGACGAGAATCCAGTAGCACTATGCTTTCGTCCTTCAACTGGATGACATTTCTGAAGACATCACTCCAGGAAACGACAACATTCGGCTTTCGGTCCGATGCGGTGTAAGTGGATTTTTTAGCCATGGTTGTTTGGGTGGATACTTTTTTTCCAGCAGCCTTCCACGCAACAATCCCGCCGTCCAGAACCTTTAGTTTGTCAATATCGTGGCCATAGAGTTCCATAATGACGAACAATCGGCTGGCAAATATTCCATGATGATCATCATAAGAAACGACGGTGGACGTGTTCGTCACTCCCAACTCAGACATTAGTTTTTCAAACTGGGCTTTTGTGGGGTACTTGTTCGGCGGATATGCCGTGTAATCTTCAAGGTCCCGATGCCTGACAACCTGCACTGCACCGTGGATGTGTCCTTTACCGTAGGCGGTTGGTTTATTCTGGACATCGAGCACCACCACTGAATCCTGATTCTTCTCAAGCCAGTCCACAGAGACAAGTGGGCTTGCATAGCTAACACTAGAAAACACAAGGGCCAGTGTTGCGAACAACAACATACTCTTTAAATGCTTCATGTTTGCTCCTTTTCTTTGGTTGATAAGATACCCATGGACAACAAAGATTTTAAAAAAAACTAATCGCGATTTCTGCAAAGTATTTTTTGTCCCCCTGCAACCGTGATCAATGTTCATCAATTAAATTTACATATATATAGGACATTGCAAACCAAATTACTAGGGTATTTGAAATACAGAACTATACTATCGGACTAAAGATAGAGGTTTTCAAATGTAAACAGTTGTGACAGCCTACGGCCACCATGAGTAAGTCCCTTAGATACATTTATCAAATATCAGGTTAAAGCATATGTCTATAGGACTTTTGAAGTGTGGTGCTCAGCAATTTGAAACGCAAGAAAACCTGACTATAGACGTATAACCATGTGTGCCATGCCGAAGTCACCGAACGAGTCATTCCTGGAAGTGAGCGCCGACTTAATGTCGGATAAGCGGTCAGGGATGACCGCGACAGCGAACGAAGGGGAGCCGACGCAGAGTTGAACAGGATGTTCAAACCGTAGTGGGCGAATCCTCTCGCTCCGACCAGAATTTTAAAGGGTTGGCCATTATTTGGCTGACCCTTTTTTTGTGTCTCCTGTCCAACTCCTGTCCAACTCCTGTCCAACTCCTGTTCACGTTTCAAATCACTTCTCAAAAAGCATCGACTCTCCAGCAATCGTTCCGTCATGTTTCAGGCATATTTCAAGCATGTTTTTATAGATCTTGGAGAGTCCGGTACGGGGAATATCTGGGCAGTGGATGTATGGGTAGGGTGTAAAGGAATCCGACAAAAGCAACTTGAAGCGGGGCCGGTAATGACCCCGCTTTTGTGCTGTAATTCTTGAAAGGTTTTCTTACTAGCTATTGAAGCTTCGAGGGACGCTCTACTTTTTTGTAATGCTTCAGAGGAAAATTACAAATATCACAGGGTGATACTGGCTCAGCATTCACAGTAGAACCGCAAACATCACAGACATAATAGTTCGGGTTCATCTCTTCAATCTTGTTACTAAGACTATTAAAAAAAACTCCCGAATATTTTTTTATTCTCCTGATCATTTTTTCGTGCTGTTTATGCGACTTCCACGAATACATGCAATTCAATACCGCCTGTTCATGTGATTCACCAGCTAGTTCTTCTAGAATTTGGGGATAAAAACCCTCGATATTTTTCAACTCCTTGATTGCAGCTTTATTTAAATTCGTTTTTGTATCTGAGACCACCACTTGAATCTCTCTCTCCTGAAAAGAAGTCCCCAATATATCGATCAAACGGACGTAATTCAAAGCATGTATATTCTCAGAGGCCGACAGGGCAACAAAGAGGTAGGCGATATTGGGAAGATTCTCGGCAATAGCAACCTGGGCATAGCGTTCATAATGTCTGCAGGCTGCTGTCTCGGCCCAATAAGCCTTTTTTATGGCTTCCTTCGTTAAGCGGTAATCTATTGGCTGACCTTGAGCAAAGACTGAATAAAAATGTCCTGATTGTGTCGCGTAATAGATGAGTGGAAACAGTGCAGAGGATAGAAGAAATTGTCGTCGAGAAATCATTTTTTTCTCCATCGAATTGAAATTGGCGTCATTCAAACCAATCAGATATCAGGTAAATTCGTCAAACGTCTCACCTAAATTTTATCTGCACTTTAAGCCTCTCATCCTGTAGCGCATATATCAAGTCGATTGAAGCCCCTCTCGTAATAAATTCCAGAGTGGCTTCATGATCCTACCCACCACCTATAAACAAACGTTCCAACCACCCCGAAAATTATCAACTCCAGAACAAACAGCCAGAGGACGAACTGTTTCTTGCCTTTTCGTGCGCGAAGCTTCTCTGGCATAAATTTGTTGAAGTCCTCGGACATATTGTCCCAAGCTTCTTTAAAAATACTTTCCCGCTGCTTTTTTTTATTCATATTGAGCTGACCTTACACGTTGAAAAGGAAATGGCAGATATCGCCGTCCTCGATGACGTAGTCCTTACCATTCAGTTGCATCTTGCCAGCTTGTTTGACTCCCTGTTCGGATCCGGCAGCCATTAGATCATCGTATTTCATCACCTCGACCCTGATGAAGCCACGTTCGATATCACTGTGAATCTTGCCACCAGCCACCGGTGCACTGGAACCCTTACGGATGGTCCATGCCCGACATTCGTCTTCGCCAGAGGTATAGAAACTCATAAGTCCTAAAGCATCATAAAGAGCGGCGTTGATCCGCTCGAGACTGGGCTGGGTGATGCCCATGGCTTCCATGAACTCCAAGCGCTCTTCTTCGTCATCGATGGCTGCAATCTCACTCTCAATCTCGCAAGAAATAGTAAATACACCGGTGCCAAAATCCTTACCGATATCATCTTCGGAGACGTTGTAAGCAAAGAGCAGCGGCGTGCGGGTCACCAGATCCAGGCTTTTGATCAGCTTGTCCTCGTGGGGTTCAAGTATGACTGTACTCAAGAATTTTTCCTCTTCCAGAGCACTATTGAAGCGCTGGAGAATCTCTTCTTCCAGGACCTGTTCTGTGGTTTGGCCACCTTTTTTTTCCTTGGCGATTCGTTGCAGACGAGTCTCCACTAACTGCATATCGGCCAGGAGCAGTTCAGTTTCAATCATTGCCCGGTCGCGCTTCGGGTCTACTGAGCCGGAGGGGTGAAAGATATCGGGTGAATCGAAGTCTCGAATGAGCAGACAGAGAAGATCGCAGCGCCGAGCCGGATCCATCCAGAGACGTGATGTGCCGCTACTATCGGTGATGTCGGGGCAGAGGACAAACTGGTTTTCAGCATAGGTTGTTTTGTCAGGTTGATATAAATTCTTCAGGGCATCGACCCGATGATCATGGATAGATGCGATTCCTTCAATGGCCTCGCCGGGTTTGCGAGAAGTGGGAACGGGACGACCGGTCAGCAGGGTGAACAGAGTTTTCTTGCCCGTCTGAGCCAATCCCAATATGGCAATTTTCATAAAATGCTCCTTCCGCAAGCGCGTGTTTTTTCTAGATCACTGCAATTATATGAAAACAGATTGAATCAGAAGGGATGATGGATTGCAATGGGGAATTGTGCATAACGATCAGCCAAATCATTTGTGTCGAGCAAATTTATCTAGCATTACCTCTCGGGAACATTCTCTGTCTGAAGTGTAAGCACTGAGAAACGAGCGCGTAGCTCCAACCAGTTGAACAACAAAAAGGCACTTTCTTTGCGGAAAGTGCCTTTTTATTTTCAAATTCAAGAACATTTACTTTAGTGCGCAGTCTATTGCCCGTCCATCGCCAATACTTTTTTATCCATCAACGCCAACAATCCCTCATATCCATTCTGACGAATAATTTCACCATAACTGGAACGGTAATTCTTGATCAGGCTGACCCCCTCTATCACAATATCAAAAACTTGCCATTTATCATCCTGATAAATCATTTTATACTGAACCGGCATTTCCAGTTCGGCAGAAATAATTGTGGTATCAACAATTGCCTTATCATCTTTTACTCTTTGTTTCAGATACTTAACCGTTCCACCTGAATAATCTCCGATTCGATTGAGGTATGTCCCCTCAAGAACTCTGATAAACAGGTCTGAAAAACGTTGCCGCTGATCTTCTGAAGCATTTTCCCAATGAACGCCTAGTGTCCGGCGAGACATCGACTGCATATTCAGGTACTCCTGAACCCGCCCACTGACCTTAGCCTTTTTCTCTGCGGAGCTCATTCCAGAGTTCTGCAACACTCCCAAGATAGAATCAACCATCCGCTCAACCCGTGCCTGTGGCTGCGGTAGGGCAAAACTAGAAACAGCAAAACCCAGTATCAACAAACAACTTAAAATTATTTTTTTCATCATTAGAATCCAAACCAATCAAAAGGATTTAAGAGATCACTGTCAAACAACGGTCCTTCAAATATATTTACATTATAGGTATCTTCACCAACTTGTGCCAGTCGGCGTTGCGCATAAGCTGCCCGAATAAACAAATAGGGATCGATAGAGTCCTGGACAATCCCTTCATAGGTATCGTGATCAAGGGACAAACGGGTCTCAACATCGAGAAGCTTTACCCCCAGAGTTTCAATGGTTTCCAGATTTGCGTATCTGAACGGATCGGCAAATGAGTCGACAAAAACGCCGGCACCATCACGTAAACTTGAGGGCCCAACAATAGGTAAGACCAGATAAAATCCGTGTCCAACCCTAAAATGGCCAAGTGTCTGGCCAAAATCTTCAACTCTTTTCTTAACCCCGGCTACAGATTCAGCTGGGTCAAAAAATCCAGCAATCCCAAAAGTTGTATTGATAACAAACCGGTAGACTTCGGTACCGAAATCCCGAAACTTCAATTGTAACAATGCGTTTCCGGCTCGAATTGGGGTCGCCAGATTGGAGAAAAAATTGCCGACTGAAACCCGGGCAGGTCTGGGGAGAATAAGACGATACCCTTTTGCAATTGGCTTAAATGCGTAAAAATAAAGTTTGTCATTAAACCAGAAAACACCCCGATTGAACGGTTGAAACGGGTCTGAAATCAGTTTATTTGCAACCGCGGTGCTGTCGGAAAAATCGTCCCCGAAATCTGCGTCAAAATCATCAGAGGAGAGGTCATCCTGCTGTTCAGATGACGCTATCGTCATTGCACTTTGGCTGTTATCACTCTGTGCCTGGCTGGCTGCAGCAAATACTGTCCCAACCAGAACAAAATAACCAGCAAACAATATGGTAAAAATACGTAACAACATTAAATATTCCCCGAAAAATTAACCCGTTTTTCAACCACAAATAAAAATGGGGCTTGTGGACGATTAATCACTTTCATCTGTATAACATGAAATTTTGGATCTTGCAGCCCACTAAAGAATTCACTGGCCGCATTTCCCTCTTCTGCTCCTCCAGGGTGCCCGGGGTAAATAACCACCGCCATACGCCCCCCCTGAGCCAACAAAGAGCATGCCTGTTCCAAAGCCAGTACGGTTGTTTCGGGTTGGGTGATAAGCTCCTGATTTCCTCCGGGAAGATAACCAAGGTTGGCAATAATTCCTTTTGGTGACGCAGGCATCAGTCTGGTAAAATCAGCATGACTCACTTGCAACAAGTCAACACCAGACTCACGTTGTGGGGACTCAATGTTCTGCTGCTGCAGCCTGACCTGAGCTCCTGCAGCAACCATTCTTTCGCGCGTAGCCAATAATGCCTGACCTTGGATATCAAACCCA
>JASJGT010000290.1:0-5723 GCA_033791405.1 Desulfuromusa sp. | reverse complement strand
GGTGGTATTCGCGTCTGTGGCCCCCGGTTTGGATCTGACCGTCGCACAATTGACGGTCCATGGTACGATGATTCTCGTAGCGAATGTCCTACAGGTACAATTACAAATTGCCCAAAAAGCTGGGACGCGATTCAGAGCGATGGCTGTTATCAGGGTTGGTGGCGCTCTGTTACTTGGCTGGTTTCTGCATCTTACTTACCAGTTCAGTGGCACTTTGCAGCAGGCAAATCATGCCCTTTGGAATCCTGACGCGGTGGAACCAACCTGGAGCGCCTGGGTTACCGCAGAAGTGCGAACCATGTTGATGATTTTTCTGATTATCCTGGGGTTGATGACCTTCCTGCTGGTGCTGAAAAAACTGGGGATCAGTGATCTGATGACCCGCCTGCTTGAGCCGGTTCTGGCACTGCTCGGGATGGGGCGCGAAGCAGCACCAATCACCATCATCGGGATGACCCTCGGCTTAAGTTATGGTGGTGGACTGATTATCCGGGAAGCGCAATCGGGGCGGTTGAGCAAGCAGGATATTTTTTCTTCGGTTGCCCTGATGGGGCTTTGTCACAGTATTTTTGAAGATACCTTGTTGTTGATGGTGCTCGGTGCCCATATTTCTGGAATCTTCTGGGGACGTTTACTGTTTTCGTTGCTGATGGTATTTTTACTGGCTCGTTTGATCAAGGCGCTGCCCCAATCAATTTTTGATCGTTACTTTGTGCGCCGCCTGAAAAGCGATTCTTCTGCCACTGAGGTGCGCTGTTGTTGATCTCCATCATTGTTGCCATGGCGAAAAACCGGGTGATTGGTAAAAATTGTCAGCTTCCCTGGCATCTATCGAGTGATCTGCAGCGCTTCAAACAACTGACGATGGGACATACCCTGTTGATGGGACGTCGTACCTTTGAGTCGATTGGACAACCGTTGCCGGGGCGGCGGACGATTGTTCTGAGTCGAGATCCAAAGTATTTGGTAGCTGGGTGTGATATGGCCAGTGATATCGAGTCAGCAATTCAGCTTGCCCATCCTGCAGAGGAACTGTTTATCTGTGGTGGAGCGGAGATTTACCAACAGACCCGACCGCTGGCTGAGCGAATTTATCTAACCGAGCTGGATACCAAAATGGAGGGGGATTGTTATTTTCCAGAACTCCCAGCAGGAGAATTTCAGACCATTTATACAGAACAATGTGAAGACGTAATGAACTACAGCTTTTCCATTTTGCAAAGGGATAATTGCAATTCACCGGTTTCATTCATAAAGAATGAGGAGATCATGATCAAAATCGATAAAGCAAAAACAGCTAGTTTTGATGTCGATCCTCAGCGTGGGTTTACTCCATTATGTCCTGACGAGCTTCCAGTTAGCGGCGGCGATCAGATCGCTGATGAGTTGAATGGTCAGGCTGAATTTGCCAAAGTTCGCCTGGTCAGCAAGGATTGCCACCCTGCTGAAGCTCCATGGGTGGCACACTCCGCAGCTGAAATTATGCAACCAGTCTCCGGTGATTATCCCAACCTGGACATCAAATGGCCGCCGCACTGTGTTATTGGAACCGAGGGAAACCGATTGATTCCCGGATTGCCGAACGAAGCAGATTACGATCTGGTGATTGAAAAAGGGCGTAATCCGCTGATGCATCCTTACGGAGCCTGCTATCAGGATCTAGTTGAAACCATCAGTACTGGAGCCATCGAATGGCTGAAAGAACAAAGGATCGATACAATATTATTAGGCGGATTGGCGACTGACTATTGCGTCAAAACTACGGGCTTACAATTATTGCGAGCCGGGTTTCGGGTGATTGTCAATCTGGCGGGTTGCCGCGGAGTTGCGGAGGAAACCAGTCAGCAGGCGATTGAGGAGATGCGCTCTGCCGGAGCAGAATTTATTGACTCCAGCAAAGAATTGGTTCTGATATGACAGCAAAACCACTTGATCGCTGGTTGATCGACAGTCTTCTGGATACCGATCTGTACAAGATCACCATGCTGCAGGCTTTTTATCATGCCCCTGAATTTCGTACCGTCGATGTTGAATGGAAATTTGCCTGTCGTAACCGCAACGGTTTCGATCTGGCGGCACTGATTCCTGAAATCCTCCGTCAGCTGGAACATGTCTGTACCCTGTCATTTACCGATGACGAATTGGATTATTTAACCGGTTTTCCCTTTATCAAAACTAATTTCATCGAATTTTTACGCATCTTTCATCTGGATATGCGTTTCGTTGAATTACAGGCACAGGGTGCCGATTTTGATCTCCGTTTTCGGGGTCCATTGATTCATGTGACCCTGATGGAAATTTACTGCCTGGCAATTATCAGTGAGCTGCACACGATTTCCCATTGCAACGGTATTGATTTGACCATTGCACGTGAAAAATTGTCTGAGAAAATCGCTTTGTTGAAACAGCAGGAGGATATGACTGGTTTTTCTTTTGCCGATTTTGGAACCAGACGCAGAGCCAGTAAGGTTTGGCAGGAAGAGGTATTAACCACCTTGCAAAAAGAGCTACCGGATTTTTTTTCTGGAACCAGTAATCTCTATTTTGCCAAAAAACTCAAGTTGATGCCAATCGGCACCATGGCTCATGAGTGGTTTCAGGGCTGGCAGGCGATCACCCGTCTATCCGATGCTCAAAAAGCAGCCCTTGAGGGTTGGGTACGCGAGTATCGAGGTCGTTTGGGGATTGCCCTGACCGATTGTTATTCGATGGATTCCTTTGTCCGTGATTTTTCCGACCCTTACTTCGGTAAGCTCTACGACGGACTGCGCCACGACAGTGGCTCCCCCTTTGACTGGGGGGAGAAGGCGATTACTATGTACCGACAGATGGGAATCGATCCGTTGACTAAAACTCTGGTTTTCAGTGATGGTTTAACCTTCGAACGGATGCTTGAAATTTATCGATATTTTAAAGATCGAACCAAGGTGTCCTTTGGGATTGGCACCAATCTGACCAATGATGTTGGCAACCAACCCCTTGATATAGTGATCAAGCTGGTTGCGGCCAAAGGCAAGCCAGTCGCTAAAATATCTGATGAGCCGGGGAAAAGTATGTGTGAAGATCCGGAGTATCTGCGCTATCTGGCATCTGTTTACGGGATTAACCGGGAATCGATTCGATAGAGTTGCCTCAGTATTGCTTATTGCCCAATGACGACACAATTTCTACCGCTTTCCTTTGCCTGATAAAGGAGTTCATCTGCGGTTTGAACCATTTCGTCAAGAGAGTCTTTCAGTGCGGTTGCGACCCCGATTGAAACGGTGGCTTTAATTTTATTCTGGGTGGTTTCTATGGTCAGTTCTTCTATTTTACGCCGCACGCTTTCGAAATGATTGGCACGGTGTTCAGATGACATGTTGACAGCCATGACAATAAATTCTTCACCGCCAAAGCGGGTCACGACATCTGAAGCACGGAAACTCTCCTGCAAGACCGCTGCAATAGCCACCAAGGCTGCATCGCCATCACCGTGCCCGTAGGTATCGTTGATATTCTTAAAGTGATCGATATCGATCATCGCGATGGCGATATCAAGGTTCTGGCGCCGGGCGTTTTCAAAAAGTTTCTCACCAGTGCCAAAGAAATAGCGCCGATTGTAAAGTTGGGTCAGTTGATCCTTAATCGCCGCATCATGTAGTTGAGAAATATGTTCAATAATTTCTATATTCTGATTGACTCGACAGATCAATTCTTCTTCAAAGTAGGGTTTGGTCAGAAAATCATTGGCTCCCCGCTTGAGAAACTGAGAAGACAGCAGAGGATTTCCATAAGCTGAAGTGCCGATAATTGCAAGTTTGTCCATCGGTCGAATTTTTCTGATCTCAGCAGTCAGCTCATAACCATCCATCCCTGGCATGTGGTAGTCAGTAATAACCAGGCTGATAGCGGGGTTCTGTTTGACTATTTCAATGGCCTCAATTCCGTTTTTAGCTTCCAGAATTGTATAATGCTGGGTCTCCAGAACTTTCCTGGTACTTTTTCTAACCAGCTCGGAATCGTCAACCAGTAATAGAGAAACATTCTGATTGCGTAGATAGCGTTTGGTTGTTTCTGTCAGTTGATCAAGGGTATGCGGACCTTTCATGATATAGTCGAGGACTTGCTTATCAAGGACTCTTTCACGGATTTGTGCATCCATTCTTGCGGTTACAACAACCGCTGGAATCCCCTTTGAAAGGACAAAATCGACGACTTCGCCATCAGCCGCATCAGGAAGATTGAGATCGAGAACCGCAAGGAGAAATTGTTCAGGATTTTCTTTCAGCAGGGAAACAGTTTCCCGATAGGTTGTACAAACTACGCATTCCGTTTGAAAGTCATCCGCAACCCGCTTTGACAGCAGTTTTGAGAATAACTTACTATCCTCTACAATCAGAATTTTCTTCATTATTTCTCCAAAGGGGAAGAAACTGTTACCCTGGGTTGCTAGGAACTCTACGGAATCCAACAAATATTAATATTATTTCATTCTAAATTAAAAATCAAGATTTTTTAATGCCTTAACGAAGTTTTTTTGATGAATTAAGTTTCAGGGAGTACAGGGTGAAACAATACGACATTATTGTCATTGGTGGTGGCCCTGCGGGAATTTTTGCCGCTGGTTTTGCTGCCCGGCAAGGGGCAGAGGTTTTACTGCTGGAAAAGAATCGGCATTGTGGTGCCAAGCTTCTCATCACCGGCAAGGGACGCTGCAATGTCACCAATGCTGAAGAAAATCCTCGTAAATTCAGCGAAGTTTTTGGCCGCAATGGAAAGGCGTTACTGACAGCCCTTTATGCCTTTGGTGTTACCGATACGATCAGTTTTTTTGAGCAGCGAGGGCTACCGCTAAAGGTTGAACGGGGGGGGCGAGTTTTCCCGGAAAAAGGGAAAGCCAGCGATGTACAGAAGGTTTTGGATCGCTTTGTTAGCGAATCTGGAGTGAAACTATTAACCTCATGCACGGTGCGAAAGCTGTACAGTGAAGGGGAAATATTATCTTCGATTGATACTTCTGCGGGCAAGTTTTTTGCTGATCGCTTCATTATTGCAACGGGTGGTTTATCCTATCCAGAAACCGGCTGTACGGGTGATGGTTATCGCTGGGCGGAGCAAACCAACCACTCTCTGATCGCACCGGAACCATCACTGGTTCCGATCCATCTGACTGAAAACTGGACACGTGAGCTCTGTGACATCAATCTAAAAAATATCCAGATCTCAGTTCAGCAAAATGACAAAATACTGACCACCCGTTTTGGCGAAGCATTTTTCACCCGAACCGGCATCGGCGGACCGATTATTCTGGATATGAGTGGAGAGATACGTGACGCTCTGAAACAGGGAACCGTCAATCTGCTTCTTGATCTGAAACCAGCAGTAGAAATAGACTTATTTGATAAACGTCTCCAACGGGAATTAGCTGCTCACAGTAATAAAGATTTTCGTAAATCACTGGATAATCTTCTCCCCAAAGACATGATCCCGCTGTTTATCCGTCTATCAGGGATTGATCCAGAGAAAAAATGTCATTCGGTAACAAAAACTGAACGGACCAATCTTTTGTCACTGTTTAAAACACTGAGACTTGAAGTCAGCGGTGTTGATGGTTATAAAAAAGCAATTGTCACTTCGGGAGGCGTTTCTCTGAAGGATATTGATATGCGCACCATGCGGTCGAAAAAGATCTCGAATCTTTACTTTGCCGGTGAAATGATCGATCTTGATGGACCAACCGGGGG
>JASJGT010000289.1:0-5672 GCA_033791405.1 Desulfuromusa sp. | reverse complement strand
CATGTTATTTGTTTACAGCTCCTTTGTCCACCCCATGAGCAGGACGTACGAATATTTTACTCTTCAGATACAGAGATTATCATTTCAACCTCTTCAATTCGCCGATCCTCCATTCGTCGCACCCGAAACAGGAGGTTGCCTTCTTCACAAGAATCACCCTCTACAGGGATTTTTCCCATAATTTGCAGTAAATGCCCGGCTAATGTCGTGACATGCTCTTCTGGAAGGTTTAAGTCAAAGCGGCGATTCACCTCACGCAGAGGCATTGCTGCATCAACGAGAAAATGGCCTTTCCCTAACTCCCTGGAATCAACCTCTTCGATATCATATTCGTCATGAATTTCACCGACAATCTCTTCCACAACATCCTCAAGGGTGACGATCCCCTCCATTCCACCATACTCATCAACAACAATCGCTAAATGTTCACGTTTTTTTCGAAAACTCTGCAGCAAGACACCAATTCGTTTGGATTCCGGAACATAATAGGGCTTGCGACTCAATTCCTTAAGGTCAAAATGTTCAATCTGACCGACATA
Organism: Desulfuromusa sp.; assembly: GCA_033791405.1. Classification (GTDB taxonomy): domain Bacteria; phylum Desulfobacterota; class Desulfuromonadia; order Desulfuromonadales; family Geopsychrobacteraceae; genus Desulfuromusa. Next base: position 5,133 of record JASJGT010000289.1, on the reverse strand, counting down.
ATCAAGAATATCTTTAGAGTGGATCACCCCAACGATACTATCAAGATTTTCGCTGAACACAGGAAAGCGCGAGTGACGGGTTTGTCGAGCCGTTGATAAAACTTCCTTGAAGGTTGCAGACTGGTCGATACCTGTCACTTCAGTTCTGGGTATCATAATATCGCGAACCCGGGTTTCTGATAGATCAAAAATTCCATGCAGCATTTGCCGTTGTTCAGTGGCAACAACCCCCGATTCCTCACCCATCTCAATCATCGCTTTTATTTCATCTTCAGAAACAGACAAACTCTCCGAATCATGTTTCCGTAAAAAGCTGGTCAAAAGTCTAGAGATTGAGGAGACAACGATAATAACCGGTGTTAATGCCCAGACAACAAACCGGATTGGCTTCAATACCTGGAATGACATCTTTTCCGGATATTGTGCCGCGTAGGTTTTCGGGCAGATTTCAGAAAAAATCAGCAGGATCGGGGTTAAAATCAAGACAGTTAACCACTCCCCCGACTCACCGAAATAACTGACAAATAATCCCGTGGCAATAACTGAAGCAGCAATATTGACCAGATTATTGCCGACCAAAATCCCACTGAGGAGACGATCAGGATTGTCAAGAAGACTAGCTAAGTTATCAGCATTGGGATGTTTTTTCTGTTGGAGAAAACGTACCCGCAACTTGTCGAGGGAGAGCAGAGCCGTTTCTGAACCGGAAAAAAAACCGGAAAGACCCAACAACACCAGCAACCCCAATAATCGCCACATTATTTCGTCGGACATTGATACTCCAAATAGGGAGGTTATAGGCTCAATTTTCTCATGTCGACCTACTTGATGGCGGAGTTTAGCGCAAACCTCACCAAAGGGAAAGTGCTTGCTTTGCACCAATTTGATCTACATGATATAAGCCGATTAAATAAATTACAGAGAGAATATCATAATGACTTCTGATCAACACGATAGAGACCAACGCGAGCATCACAGCCTTGCACAACAACTCCACCACCATAACTATCTCTATCACGCCCTTGATCAACCAGAGATCACTGATGTTGAATATGATCGTTTGATGCAGAGACTTCTCAAGATAGAAGATCAATTTCCAGAACTTATCACTCCGGATTCGCCCACACAACGAGTTGGAAGTATTCCATTAAGCAGTTTTCCTGCAGTAACCCATGCCAGTTCAATGCTATCACTTGAAAATGCTTTCAATGGATCAGATCTGCACGACTTTGATGCCAGGATCAAGCGATTTCTTTCACGAACAGAAGATCTGGAGTATATCTGTGAACCAAAATTAGATGGCGTTGCCGTTGCTTTGACCTATCAACAGGGAAAACTGCTCAGGGGGGCAACTCGAGGAAACGGAACAACGGGAGAAGATATCACTCAGAATATTCGCACTATTGGAGCAATTCCCCTACAGCTGCAACACGACTACCCAGAGCAATTGGAAGTACGTGGTGAAATATATATGGAGTTGGAAGGCTTTCGTAAGCTGAACCAACAACGTCGAGAAGAGGGGGAACCAACCTTTGCCAACCCACGCAATCTGACAGCAGGAAGCCTGCGCCAACTTGATGCAAAACTGACTTCCACCCGTCCACTCACGATCAGTTGCTACGGCAGTGGTAATATCTCTGGAGCCGCCCCAGAAACCCATGCGCAACTCCTGGAAGCCTTCCGCCACTGGGGACTCAAAGTTAATCTGGAAACAGTTCATATTGCAAAAAATATAGACGAAGTAATTTCACGTTACAATGAATTACAAAACTTGCGCGACCAACTGCCCTATGAAATTGATGGCATGGTGGTCAAAATAAACAGTCGTGCGCTGCAACAGGAGTTGGGTGAAAAAAGTCGCACCCCGCGCTGGGCCATCGCCTGTAAATTCCCTGCCCGTCAAGAACAGACTATCCTTGAATCGGTGCGATTACAGGTCGGTCGAACCGGAGCGGTTACCCCGGTTGCCAATTTACGACCAGTCAATGTGAGTGGCGTCACCGTCTCCAGCGCCAGCTTGCATAATTGGGATGAGATAGCAAGGCTTGACGTTATGATCGGAGATACCGTTGTGGTTGAACGCGCTGGCGATGTCATTCCGGATATCGTTCAGGTCGTCAAGGAAAAACGCACTGGCAATGAACAACCCATCCCTGAACCGACCCATTGTCCGGTCTGTAATTCTCCAGTGAGTCGTGAAAAAGGGGAAGTGATCCCCCGCTGTCAGGGGCTGAATTGTCCTGCTAAGCTGAAAGAATCACTCAAACATTTCTGTTCCCGTGGTGCCATGGATATTGAGGGGCTTGGTGATCGCCTCATCGATCAACTATTGAGACTGAAACTGGTCAATAGTCTTTCCGATCTCTATCATTTGACCCGGCAAGAGCTGTTTCAATTTGATCGAATGGGCGACAAATTGGCTGATAACCTACTGCAGGCAATTGCAGCAAGTAAACAGCGTCCACTGGAAAATTTTATTTTCGCCCTGGGAATCCGTCATATCGGCAGTCATCTGGCAAAACTACTAAGCCGCCAGTTTGGAAGCCTTGAAGCATTGGCTGGTGCCGATAGCGAAAAGCTTCTGGCTATTCATGAAATTGGACCACAGGCCAGTGACAGCCTGGTTCGCTTTTTCAAAGATACAAACAATCAAAAACTCCTCGAAGATCTGGTCGACTTAGGAGTCAATCCACAAAGTGATGATCAAACTATTGGAGACAAGCTACAAGGTAAGACTTTTGTATTTACCGGCTCTCTGGAACAATTCAGCAGAAAAGAGGGAGAAGTGCTGGTTGAATCCCAAGGAGGCAGGGCGAGTGGTTCAGTCAGTAAAAAAACCGACTATGTTGTTGCCGGACCGGGTGCTGGGAGCAAATTGACTAAAGCCGAACAGTTGGGGATCAACATCCTCAGCGAAAGTGAATTTCTCGAACTGATTGGGCAGGAGTAATCGCATGGAAAAGGTCAGGGCGGAAGTTCGTGTGACCGGCCGGGTCCAGGGAGTCTGGTTTCGCCAGAGCACCAAAAATACAGCGGATCAATATAGGGTTTATGGTTGGTGTCGCAATAATCCAGATGGTTCAGTTTCCGCCGTATTCGAAGGAGAAGAAACGAAGGTCAAAGCTGTCGTCAGCTGGTGTGAGAGTGGTCCTATTATGGCGCGGGTAGGTGATCTTCAGGTTGAGTGGCAAACGCCGACTGGCGAATTTGACCGATTTCAGATTTACTAAATTTCTTGTTTTATCAGAACACACAAATGCAAAGCGAAGTCTGCTTATGTGTGTTCCAAATATCAAAACAATCAATACTTCTGTTCTAGCAGCCAGTGAAACTATGCACTGGCTGCTAGAACTTCACGCTTAATCTATGAATAAATGACAGGTGCACCCAGTTTTTCATGTATCTGGTTGCAGGTCTGCTTGGTAAGATTCAAACCTTCCGCCAGTTGACCTAGATACTGGGCTTCTGCTTTAGAATCAAGATTAATTGCAAACAGCGACATCAAATAAACCTGTTCTTCCATACCCCTTGGGACACTGTTGATAAAACCCTTCACATCCAGGGGGGCGCTTAATTCCCGTTGGACGAATTGAGCTTCTTCTTGAGAGATACCATCAAGATGTTCCGTAATTTTCCCCTTCTCTGCTTCATCGAGTTGACCGTCAGATTTTGCCGCATTAATCATCGCGCGCAGCAATATTTCTGCTTCTTTTTCTTGTTCTGCACTCGCCGTAACCTCTTTGCCTTGCAGTGCTTGATTGAAAATATCACCCAGCCCGCCACTACTACCTGAGTCACTTTGCGAACCACCTCCCAGAGAAGCCAGAAGCCCTCCGAGGCCAGCGCCACCCTGTTTCCCCGTCAAGCTGCCAAGCAAGCCACCAAGACCAGCTGAAGAACCAGCACTACTGTTGCCACCCATTAAACCACCCAGCAACCCTCCAAGTCCGCTACTGCTACTGCTCCCGGAACGACTTCCACCCATCATCTTGCCAACACCTTTAGCCATCATAACACCCATAGCAACTTTTCCTAATGTTCCCATCAAACTCATGAATTTCTCCTTTGTGAGTTGGTTTTAAACTGTTCAAAAAAATTAAATTATAACACAATTCATTGAACTCCTGCCTGCCCCTAGAATCAGCTAATCCTGATTATTGAAAACAGGGCCACAATTTAGTCCTAAACCTTCAGTTGAAACTGGACAGCCTCCCAGAGCAGACCAACAGGAAAGGCCCACCCGATGAAATCGAGGTGGGCCTTAACCTTCTGCGACTTAACAACGGACTCAGAAAAACTTTACTTCCCCGCATCAGAATTCCGAAACGGTCGGTACAGCGGATCGCCGATCAACACCATTTGCCAGGACAAATACGGCAGACTCAAGAAATAACTCTCTGCCAACGTATAATAGCCATCGAGAAGGAAGCTGAAAAACAGTTCCGGGAGTGGAAATCCTTGCACATAAGGTTCAGCGACCGGGCCAATGGTTGCCGCCACGCCATCTTCCAACATTCGCTTACACCAGACCTGACTTCCCTCTTTATTCAACGTAGTACATTCACTGCTGGCAATATGATAGCCAACCGCACCCCGTTGCCAATCGAAGGCATCAACATATTTCCCCAGGCTGTACCAACCACAATAGAGTGCTGCCTGCGGAGCTTCACCCGGCTGGAGAAGGCTTTCCTCTTGGTCAAGATGCACCGGCAAAGGACTGATTTTTTCAGTCAACGCAGCTGCTTTATGAATCGACGCATCATATAGAGCATAATCCGTTAAATTCTTCTTTTCAGGAAGTAGCCAGCGTGCATCAAAATAAGCCTGCCCCTGCAAACCATTCTTTTCAGCATGTAAGCTATCATCAATCATCTGCCGCACAATTTCAGGGGTCGGTCCATCAAGACGCGAAACGAACAGCACCTGATCCTTGTTGAATAACAATTGACCCTGCTGTTTTTTAAAGCCAACAAAGAATGGATTTGGTTGCCACTTATCCAGAGGATAAGCTTCATTCAACACCAGGGCAATTTCTGAATCGACAGCGGCACGTTGATCTGTCAGTCGTATTTTATCGATCTGTGCTTCAAGTTGCTTTGATTTTTGCTCTCTTTCCCGAGTCTGTTCTTTTGT
>JASJGT010000288.1:0-6793 GCA_033791405.1 Desulfuromusa sp. | reverse complement strand
CCATCCGCTCCTTCAGTCCAGGTGTTGAAGGCATCGGTGCTGCTGCCCATCTCAAAATCCTCATGACAAGTCAGGCAGTCCGGCTCATTGATCCAGGGAGTACGTGCGTTGATCTCGTCAACGGTTTCAACTGCGCGAGGTTTCAGATTGGCCATTAAACGTGCGGCACCTTTTTTGCCAGCCTCAAGTTCTTTTTTCAGCAAGCTTAAGGAATGATCTTCCATCGTTCCATGACAGCTTGTACAGTCCATGAACTCAGAATGGTGACTGCGGAAACCTTGAGTTGGGCCATCTGGACGGCTTGGGTGACAGACAACACAAGCCTGCATCCCTTCCCGGTCAGTCAAAAAGTTGGCGTGCCAACCGTGGATTGCTGCTGAGAAGCCAAGCAAGTCTGGATTCCCTTTGGTCCCCAGAACCGGATCAGCATGGCAAGACTGACAAAGCATCGGTTCGCCATTTTTAGCTCTTTCAAGCAGATTGGTACCGCTGTTTTTATCATGCGCCGCCAGGACATCGAGGCTGGTCTCCTCGGTTAACCCAGCAACTCCAGCAACCTGCCAGCCGCCGCCATGGCAATTTTTACAGCCCATTTCGGTGGATGTCGGTGCGACAGTTTTTGTTGTTGCCAGGACTTTACCCGTTGCCTTGTCTGTGGCCGTGATCGTGAAAATCGGATAAGGATTGTAGCTGCCATCATCGGGGTAAGGTACGACCGGGACCATTGGAGCGACAAAGGCACGATGGTTCTCTTCCGCCTGCATGATTCCAGAAACCCTCATCCCCGCGACTCCAACCCCTTCCGAAATGTCTTTGTCGAATAATTGGTCGGCAAATTCCCAAAAACGGACATGTTTCTCCGGATATTCAAAGCCTTCTTGAACTTGATAGCTGAGGTCTACCCCAGAAGTGATGATTTCCGGTGAGTCCCCACGTTTGACCAGTTGTGCGAAAAGATTATTAGCTGGCGGGCGAATCAACCAGTAGGGGGCGCTATCGGAAATAGAAAGTATCCCTCGGTCGTTCCAGGCAAGTAGAACGTATTCGTCCTTCTCTTTATCAAATGGGGGAATGGTCACCGGAAGTTCCTTTTGTTCAACCACCGGATTCCCCATATTCAGGTCATCAATTTGATTCAGACCACTGACAATATAGTTAGCCAGCGCCCAACGCTCTTCGCGAGTGCCCATGAAATGTGGCATGTAGCCATTGAGTTTGCCGAGCCCATCCAGCTTGGCGTCCATGCCGAACGCATTGTCGTATTTTGCAACTAGCGGCATGATGTCGTTGAGGGGCCCATCGACTGAATGACAAGCGCTGCATTGAAATTTGAACAGGTCCTGCCCTGCTTCAATCATGTTTTCGTCGTTGACCACCTTATGCTTTGCCCATTTGGCCGTGGTCAGAAATCCAGCTTTCTGGACTTCTGGTACATCCTTGACGAAAACCTGATTCGAATACATGTGATCGTAGATAATGAAAGGGCGTCGACCTCCCTCACGGATGAACTCAAACGCGCCGAAATAGACCAGGGCAATCCCGACAATTGCAAAACAGAAAACTTTCTGCAAACTGTTCGGCAGTTTGATGGTCATAACCATTGAGGCGATGAAAAAAATCGGCATCACCCAGGTCAACAGGAGCAGGTAATTGGCGATTTCTGGAGATTTTTCCAGAATCATTGTGATTGCCGGCTCTGGGATTGCTTGGAAATACCACCAGCCACCTGCGATCATCAGGGTAAAGGGGATGGCAACCCAGGCAGCACAGGTGCGCATAATATTTTGCCGCAGTTTTTCGTCTTTTAGAAAAGCTGCCGTGACAAAGCCGAACACTCCGCAGAGGGTCAAGGAAATGCCGGTGCGGAAAATCAATGACGGCCAGAATGTCGGGTTAAAGAAACCCGACCAGAAGTTGTGGTTTTCAATCCAGGCGCCGGGAGTGAGCATGTAGCCGATAATCCCGTTGATCAAAAACAGTGACATCCAGGCGCTGATGAAATAGAGCCAGCCGATGATGAGGTGGTTCTTCCGATCCATCTTGCCGAAAGTATAAAAGTAGATGAACAGGGCGATGATTTCGGTGAGAAAGAAAACCCATTCAGCTGCCCAGCCGAACACAAAGGTATGAATCAGGCTGGAGGTTGCCGCAGGATTAAGCAGGGCAATGGTCCACCAGATTCCGACGCCAGTCAGTCCACCAAAGACCATTGTGACAAGTAAGAAAAATTTGCTGTGCTTTTTAACGTAATCAAGTAGCTGCGCGTTATCTTCTTTGTAGGCTTTCTTTTCCAGCATGACCAGGTAAAGGCCACCGCCAACCGCAAAGTGCGAAACCAGAACGTGGACGACAGCGACGAGCGCAATGATAAACCCACCACCATAAGTTGTCAGATCCCAGACTGGATAATTCATTTTGTCACCTCCTTGCGGCAGCCAAAGACAAGTTTAAGCATATATCCAATCATGACTAATCCGATGGCAAAGACCACCAGAAAGAAAATCAGGGGTGAATATTGTGGCTCCACAATCAGATCAGAAAGCTGAAAATAGGGTTTAAGATAGGCTATTCTTACTAGGTCGCGCATGAATATCATCATGATGAGTGTCACCAAGGTGATAACGGATGACAAAATAACCTGTTTTTTATAACCAGAGTAGAGTGCGACAAACGCCAGAATGATTCCGAGCAGAAGGAGAATTGTGCCGTAACTACTTCCCCCCATGAAAACCATCATCACCTTTTTAGGTAGCGCGAGCAGAAACCAGAATCCGATGAAAATCTGAACTGCGGTGGCGTAGGTGAAATAGTTCATCCCTTTCTCAATCAGAACTTCTGGATTGATTGAACTTTTAGTGAAACGGAAGTGTCCGACCAGGGCAAGGAACAATCCGGCAACGGCCACTGATCCAACCACAAAATGAAGGTAGCGGGGGTATAAAGAGGGGTCGCTCAGGTTGAGTAATGTGCCTCCGCCGTTATCGAAATAAGCTAGCCATTTTTCCGGTTGTAACATCAGGGTCATATTGTTACTGAACATGAATCCGACAAACAGGAGAATGAGAACAGAAAATTCCAACATGAAAATGCGCGGGCTGCCTAAAGCCTCAAACTTAAAATCGTAGATATAGGCACCGTAATAGGCCAGGATCAGCAGGCCGAAGATGGAGAACCACCAGACGGCCATGAGAACGGAACTACTATAGATGAACTGGCCGTAAAGAACCTGGATAAATAGCAAGGGAGCAACCCCCATATTGACGGCAAAAGCGATAGTATAGGGCCATTTGTAGCCAAACTCTTTGTCCATCAGGGTGTTTTGTTCACCGCCAATAAAGGAACTGATCAAGGCAATGATGCCGCCACCAAGCATGACGTTCATCACCAGAATGTGCAGCAGAAAAGTTAGCATCAACAGAACATAGAACCAGCCCCAGGGAACGGTAAGGGCATCAGGTGTGGGAATCAGTGCGGCAGGATTCATCGACTCTCCTCCAAAATATTGGTTAGTAATCAGTCTTTCTATGGTAAACAGACATTAAGCATGTCAACCCCTTCAGTGAAGTTCACGGTGGAAATCTAGCACGATAATTAGAGAAATAACAACAGAATATGCTAAGAAATGGGTGGGTTTCGCTTCTTGTTGTGGCGACACGATTCTGCTACCCTCGGTAGCTATAACTACATAAACTCAAGGAGATATTTTATGAAAATTACCTCGTTAGATCAGGTTCCTTCTGTGTCGATGCAGATGGAAGGAGCTGTTGGTGTGGATAAACAGGTTCCTCTCAGTAAGGCCGATGGTGCCCCTAACTTTTCCTTTCGGGTTTTTACTGTTGCTCCCGGAGGTAACACTCCCTACCATGTACATGACGCAGAACATTTGAATTATATTCTTCAGGGTGAAGGTGTTCTGGTTGATCTGGATGGGAAGCTGCATCCGGTGAAGGCGGGGGATTTTTCCATGGTGATCCCGAATGAAAAACATCAGTATCGTAATACCTCAACAACGGAAGAGTTTAAATTTATTTGTGCGGTCCCAGTGGCCTACGAATAATGTTGTCATGACTTCTATTTTTCCAATTTTTTAAGCCCGATCAAATCTACTTGTAGAACTCATCAGGAGGAAGAACTGCTATGAAGAAGATTGTATTGTTATTGTTGATACTAACACTCCCTTTTGCCGCAGCTGTTTGTGCAAAAGATATTAAAGCGGCGTTTGTTTATGTGGGCCCGGTTGGGGATGGCGGTTGGACTTTTGCCCATGATCAGGGGCGTATCGAAATGGAAAAACTCCCTTTCGTTAAAAAGACCACCTTTATTGAATCGGTTCCAGAGGGTGCTGATGCGACAAGGGTCATTATGGGTCTGGCAAACAAGGGCTATAATCTAATCTTTACAACGAGTTTCGGATTCATGGATCCGACCCTAGAAGTGGCTAAAAGATTCAAAGATATCACCTTTGAGCACTGTTCAGGCTACAAAACCTCCGAAAATATGGGCAATTATTTCGGCCGTTTTTATCAGGGTAAATACCTTTCTGGCATTGTTGCTGGTTCAATGACAAAATCTAATGTCATCGGTTATGTCGCCGCTTACCCAATTCCTGAGGTCATCAGAGGAATCAACGCTTTTACTTTAGGAGCTCGTGAAGTGAATCCAGATGTAACAGTGAAAGTTGTCTGGACGCAGACCTGGTTTGATCCAGGCCTTGAACGAGAAGCTGCCGATTCCCTCCTGGATGTCGGTGCAGATGTCCTTTCAATGCACCAGGATACCCCGGCAACATTGCAAGCAGCTGAAGCGAGAGGAAAATTTGCCATCGGTAACGATTCTGATATGAGGCAGTTTGCACCCAATGCTTTTTTAACTGCGCCGATCTGGGACTGGGGTGTTTTGTATAAACATTTCGCCACAGAGGTTCATAAAGGGACTTGGAAAGCTGAAGAAATCTGGTGGGGAATGGAGACCGGAATTGTTAAGTTGGCCCCTATCAGCAATAAAGTGCCACAAAAAGTTCAAGATCTGGTAGCTGAGAGAAAACAGGCTCTCGTAGATCATAAGTCACAAATTTTTACCGGCCCGATCAAAGATCAAAATGGAAAAATTATTCTCGAAGCGGGCAAAACATTGCAGGATAAAGAACTGTTAAGCATGAACTATTTCATCGAAGGGGTTCAGGGAACTATTCCTAAATAGATTTTGGACTGCCGGGTCACATCTTGTTACTAATTTTGGATGTGACCCGGCTTCTCTTCCCCTTATTTTTTTGGTCTTACGGATGTGATTGACAGACATCTTTCCTTCCACCCCAGAATATTTTACCCAGGAAGGGCTTTGCTAATTCTTTCTACAGCCCAGTCAACTTCCTCTTTTTTGATGACGAGGGGTGGGGCAAAGCGGATTGTATCTGTGTGTGTTTCTTTGCAAAGGAGGCCCATCGTCATGAGTTTCTCACAGATAGCCCTGGCACCACCCTCAGTTCCTTGAAACAGCTCTATGGCAATCATAAGCCCTCTTCCCCGAACTTCCTTAATTGCCGGATTCTTGATTTTCTTCAGTTCAGCAAGGAAATAATCGCCCATTGTCGCTGCGTTTTCGATCATATTTTCCTCAACAAGAACCTTCAAAGATGCCCTGGCAACGGCACATGCAAGAGGATTTCCGCCAAAAGTGCTGCCGTGCTGTCCTGGCTGCAATACATCCAACACCTCATCATTGGAAAGGACTGCAGAAACTGGGTAAAATCCGCCGGAGAGTGCTTTTCCGATCAGAGTCAGATCCGGCACAACACCTTCGTGCTCTTCGGCGAGCAGCTTTCCTGTTCTTCCTAGGCCCGTCTGAATTTCGTCCAGAATAAAAATCACATTGTGTTTCTTGCAAATTTTCTGGGCCTCTTTCAGGTAGCCCGCGGGTGGAATAATCACACCGGCTTCGCCCTGAATAGGCTCCACCAAAAACGCAACGGTATTGGGTGTAATAGCCTCTTCCAGTGCCCCTGCATCGCCGAAAGGGATTATTTTGAATCCGGGAGAGAATGGCCCGAAGTTGTTACGAGCGTTGTCATCAGTACTGAAACCGACAACTGCCAGAGTTCTGCCGTGGAAATTGTTTTCACAGACGATTACTTCAGCCTGATCCTGCGGGACCCCTTTGACCTTGTATCCCCACTTGCGAACGGCCTTGATAACTGTTTCCACTGCCTCGGCCCCGCTGTTCATCGGAAGGACCTTGTGTGAATTGGTCAGCTTGCAGAGTTCCTGATAAAAAAGAGCCAACTGATCATTGCGGAAGGCCCGGGAGGTCAGGGTAAGGTTCCGGGCCTGTTCTATCAAAGTGCGCATTATTTCCGGATGGCAGTGCCCCTGATTCACTGCCGAATAGGCTGCCAGGCAGTCAAGGTATTTATTGCCTTCCACGTCCCAGACCCAAACCCCCTCACCGCGGTGCAAAACCACATCCAGAGGATGATAATTGTGGGCACCTAATTCCTCTTCCAATTTTATGTAATACTGTTGATCCATTGTTACTCCTCCTTTTCTCTATAGTTTACGATTTCAGTGCCTGCCTTTCCTGCGATAGATTCTTCAATGGTTGCAATTGAGGTGATTAGGGCCCTTTTCCCATTGCCCTGGAGAAACTGAATAGCAGCTTCTATCTTGGGTCCCATGGAACCGGGCGGAAAGTGCCCTTCTGCGAGGTACCTGGTGATTTCATCAAGAGTCACTTTGCGGAGAAGTTCCTGATCCGGCTCTCCGTACCGAATAATGGCCCCATCAACATCACTTGCTAT
>JASJGT010000287.1:0-4609 GCA_033791405.1 Desulfuromusa sp. | reverse complement strand
GGGGCCTTCCTGCAGTGAATATCGACCGGGTGAAGATTTGAACCTGCTGCGGTTCGGCAAAAAAATGGGCGTTGACGATCCAATCAACAATTTTCCATTGATCATGATTGTGGATGACAGTGAATTTTGCGCCGCAACGTTGAATAACTGGCTTTGGGTTTGTTTTACCCGTTCCAATCCAGCTGCGGATATTTATGGAATTGGGAGTTTCTCAAAAGCAAAACATTGGGGTTGCTCAGGATCGCTACTCATTGATGCACGCAGCAAGCCACACCATGCTCCACCCCTGATTGACGATCCAGAGATTGAAAAACAAGTCGATCAATTGGCAACAAATGGTGGGCCACTACAAGGAATTATTTAAGTCAATCTGATTTTTTCGAAGATTCAATTCTGACGGCTTTTTTGAACACCATCTTTCCCGTGTAACGAAGAGAACCCCACAGTAGTGAAGTCGGGACTGTCCCAGCTCTATCGGGGCTGGCCCAAGAGTTTACGAACCATGAAACTGTGGCGGTTAGCACCGCAAAAACCTGGGACAGCCCCCATGCGGGGACAGTCCCGGATTTGCTACCATATACCATTAAACTAGCACCATACGGGACAGCCCCAGTTTTGCTAAGGAGTTTAAATATGACCCGCACAGCAAAAATCGACCGCAAAACCAAAGAGACCAATATCAGTATTGAATTGAATTTGGACGGTTCTGGACAACACCATCTTGAAAGTCCGGTTCCATTTTTTAACCACATGCTTTCTGCTGTGGCTCGACATGGTTTTTTTGATTTAACGGTTAAAGCAACTGGTGATACGGAGATTGACGCTCATCATACGGTTGAAGATATGGGTATTGTCTTGGGTGAGGCGTTTAAACAGGCGTTGGGAGACAAAGCCGGGGTAAAGCGTTTTGGCCGAGCAACCATGCCGATGCACGAAGCTCTAGCATCGGTGGTAATTGACTTTTCCGGTCGGCCATTTCTGGTCTTCAATGTTGATCTCCCCAAAGCAAAGGTTGGTGAGTTTGATACGGAGCTGGTGGCAGAATTTTTCGTTGCTTTCTGTAATCATTCTGGAGCAAATATCCACGTTAATCTCGCCTATGGTGATAATCTGCACCATATTATTGAGGTCATTTTTAAAGCCTTTGGTCGGGCATTGGATGAAGCTACTGGGCTTGACTCTCGTATCCAAGGCGTGTTGTCGACTAAAGGAACGCTGGAGTAACTATAAGTATTCTGGAGAGGACAGATCTCAGGTCAGTCCAGTTCTAACCACCTCAAGAGGCGACTCAAAAAGTCCGAGATGCAAGGCATTGTGAAAACCTGAAGCCTGAAGCGTAAAATTCTACGTTGAAGGGTGAAGGTTGAACATAACGCAGCAGGTTGGTCTTTTTCAGTCGCCGGAGCAAATCAACTATGATCAATATTATTGACTACGAGATGGGCAACCTGCGCAGTGTCGCAAAGGCGTTCGAGAGCCTTGGCTTTGCCGTACGTGTCAGTGCCGATCCGAATGATATCAAGAGTGCTGATAAAGTTGTATTGCCGGGAGTTGGGGCTTTCCGGGATTGTATCCATAATTTTCGCAACGGTGGTTTTGTTGAACCGTTGCTGGAACATATTGATGCGGGAAAACCCATGCTTGGAATCTGTGTCGGGATGCAGATGTTGTTTGATGAGAGTGAAGAGTTTGGTTGCCATCAAGGCTTGGGACTAATCCCTGGAAAAGTGCTGCGATTTCCTTCTGGAATGGTTGAGAATGGTGAACGTCTCAAAGTTCCGCACATGGGTTGGAATAATATCAATATCCACCAGAAGTCGCCAATTTTGAAGGGAGTGGAGAATGAAAGTTACGTCTATTTTGTCCATTCCTACTATTGCGCTGCAGAGAATGAGGATGATATTTCTGCCAGTTGCCGTTATGGTGAAGTGGAATTCTGTGCCTCTATCTGGCGTGATAACATCATGGCAACCCAGTTCCATCCGGAAAAGAGCCAGACAGTTGGACTGAATATTTTTACAAATTTTGGAGAGTTATAAGGTGATCATTTTACCCGCAATTGATCTCAAAGAGGGTCGCTGTGTCAGATTGGAACAGGGGCTGATGGATAAAGATACCGTCTATAGTGATGATCCGGCGGCTCAGGCGAAAACTTGGCAGGAGCAGGGTGGAGAATTTCTCCATATCGTTGATCTGGATGGTGCTTTTGCCGGGGTGCCTAAAAATAAAGCCGCAATTAAATCAATTGTTGATGCCATTGATATCCCCTCCGAACTGGGTGGCGGAATTCGTGATCTGGAAACCATTGAAGCGTACTTGGATTTGGGGATAACTCGGGTCATTCTAGGCACTGTTGCCAAAGAGAATCCTGAACTGGTCAAAGAAGCCTGCCGTAAGTTTCCCGGGCAGATTGTTGTTGGTATCGATGCTAAAAAAGGTTTGGTCGCAGTTCGTGGCTGGGCCGATGTGACCGAGAAAAAAGCAACTGAAATGGCCAAAGAGATGGAAGGTTTTGGTGTCGAGGCAATTATCTATACTGATATCACTCGGGATGGAATGATGCAGGGACCGAATATCGAAGCGACCAAAGCTCTGGCTGAAGCGATTAGTATCCCGGTCATTGCCTCCGGTGGATTATCAACTTTGGAAGATATCCAACGTTTGCTGGAAATTGAATCTTCAGGTATTACCGGTGTTATTACTGGGAAAGCGATTTACTCAGGGGCGATTGATCTGCGAGAAGCTGTTGCGCTAACCAAAGGAGTTTATTGATGTTGACCAAGCGAATTATTCCCTGCCTCGATGTCAAAGATGGCCGGGTGGTCAAGGGGGTTAATTTTGTCGGTTTGCGCGATGCAGGAGATCCAGTCGAAGCCGCTGAGGCTTATAGCGATCAAGGTGCTGATGAACTGACGTTTCTTGATATTACCGCCAGTAGCGACAATCGCGGCATCATTCTCGATGTCGTTGCCAAAACTGCAGAGCGGGTGTTTATACCGCTGACAGTCGGGGGCGGCGTTCGGGAGATTGCTGATATCCGCAATTTACTCAATGCTGGGGCTGATAAGGTTTCGATTAATACCGCAGCGGTGCAGAATCCTGAATTTGTCCGCAAAGCGGCAGAACGTTTTGGTAGCCAGTGTATTGTCGTGGCGATTGATGCTCGTCGAGTACCTTGCTCTCAGCCACAAGCGTGGGAGGTTTATACCCATGGTGGACGTAAAGCCACTGGAATTGATGCCATAGCATGGGCAGGGCAGATGGAAAGATTAGGTTGTGGAGAAATTTTACTCACTTCAATGGATTGTGATGGTACCAAAGATGGTTATGATATTGCCCTGACTCGAGCGGTGAGTGATGCAGTTGAGATTCCGGTGATTGCCTCGGGTGGAGTTGGGAACCTGGAGCATATCCGTGAGGGATTGGTGGAAGGTGGAGCTAGTGCGGCACTGGCCGCTTCGATTTTTCATTTTAAAGAATACACCATTGCCGAATGTAAAGAGTATTTACACCAGCATGGTGTTGCAGCGCGGCTTTGATGGGAATGGAGAATAAAATGGCACCAGCTGCCAAACAAGATATTCTGGATGCAGTCTATCAGATCATTCAAGAGCGCAAAAAATTGGGCGATGGCGAACAGTCGTATGTTAAATCGCTATTTGACAAAGGGCTGGATAAAATTCTCAGCAAGATTGGTGAGGAAGCAACTGAAACTGCCGTTGCCGGCAAAGGGGGGGATCCGGATGAGGTTGTTTATGAGGTCGCCGATCTATTTTTCCATGTGTTGATCCTGTTAGGTTATTACGATCTGCCTCCAGAGAAAATATACGCTGAATTAAATCGTCGCGTTGGTATGTCTGGAATCGAAGAAAAAGCAAGCCGGGATAAATAGAATAAATCACTTTTGTGGACTGTAGACTCCGGCGATTGTTTGCGTCCAACGTTTGTCACTTGACTTCCCGCAAACAATCGCCGGAGTCTACAATTTGTTGATTTATTATAGCCGATTTGAAATGGAGGCTTATATTATATGCTTACAATCAAAACTGATAACGTAACGGTAGAAATCGAACTGGACTCCCATTTTTATTTAAACCGGGGTGATGCTGAAGATGATAGTATTCGAGTCCCATGGAATGAACTGGATGAGTCTGCTGCTGCTAATCTTAAGCAGTTTGCTGAAATGGTTGAGGGGACGCTTGAAGCGATGATTCCCAAAGAGTAATCGCAGCAACATTTCTGATAAAAAAGGCCGCCCCCGAAGGAGCGGCCTTTTTTGTTTTCAGCTATGCGCAGTGTAATTATTTGTTGTGATCTGCACGCATTTGTTTTGCCAGATGCTTAATTTCACCCAGGTCTTGGGTCATCATGTTCCAGCCGTACCAGTAAGCGTAGTCTGGATTGACATGGAAGAATGCCTGGTAAGCACGCATCCGATGTTTGAAGTACATCTGTAAGAGAACTTGATCGATATAAGAGAACCCGTCCAGGTTCTCATCCCAGTTGGCACCATTGGTATGCATTAGTGCCAGGATGAATGGGTAATTGAAGGGATAGCCTTCTGGTTTTATGATAATACCCTCTTTGTAGAGTGCCGCTACAGTTTCAA
>JASJGT010000286.1:0-5236 GCA_033791405.1 Desulfuromusa sp. | reverse complement strand
TATCAGTCGCAGCTCAACTCGGCATTAGGCGAAGCGGTATCCGCCAAGTTTCAACGTCCGTTATATACTATGAAGGCCTTTGAAGATAACAGCACAAGGTGAGAAAGGGAATTGTGGTTCATTCGACGCATTCGGTATGGTAAAAATATTTATCTTATATCGCAGAAATGACAATCCAGACGCTACAGGACGTATCTACGATAGACTCGTAACCAGATTTGGACAAGGCTCGGTCTTTCTTGATGTCAACAGCATACCCATCGGTGTAGACCTCATTAGAACTCTATAGCAAGTTTGCAACACCGATATTTCACGGATCAATTTTGCGTTAACTGCCAGGCACAGGCCGTGACCCCGTAATCATCTATTGCAAACGGCCTGCAACCCATCAAAAAAAGGGAGAAAAAAAATGGAATTTTTTAAGGTTCCCTGCCCGGGAAAGGGCAATGTAAAGCTGGATGGTGCATTTCAGGGTTCAAATTTCCGAAACGGAGAGCTTCATGTCTTTCAGTGCAACCGGGGTGATCATGATATTGAAATGGAATGTCTTGTTGGGAAAAAATGCATAGATCCGCTGCAGAACAAAATTGTTAAAAATACCGATCCCATTCTGCCCATGGAGGTGCCATTCGAATGTATAGAAGAATAAAAACCATCTCAATCGTTTTTTTTGTCCTCTTTGCTGCCGGATGCGCCCATTATCCGGTAAACCCGGAACTCGACACCGTCAATCCAGAGGAAGGCTACCGATATGATCTGGTTCGCCATGAACATAATCCTGAAAAACCATTTATTATCCTTGCCTTTTCAGGCGGTGGCACCCGGGCAGCGGCGTTTTCCTTCGGGCTTTTGAAAGAACTCAACCGGATCTCTTACTCCGTTGACGGACAGCCAAGGGCTTTGCTCGATGATGTGGAAATTATCTCATCGGTATCGGGCGGCAGCTTTACAGCCGCCTATTACGCCCTTTTCCGTAACCGATTTTTTGATGATTTCCCGGGAAAAATGCTTTATCCGAATATTGAAAGAGACCTGATTTTAAGCCTTTTCAATCCTTATAACTGGGGCCGTCTGGCTGCTCCCGATTTCAGCCGGATTGACCTTGCTGCCGAGTATTATCACAAGAATATTTTTCAGGAACAGACCTTTGGCGACCTGCTTAACCGTCCCCGCGGCAGTGTCCCGTTTTTGCTGCTAAATGCAACGGACATCTCAATTGCCCACCGGTTTGAATTTACCCAGGACCAGTTCGATTTGCTCTGCTCGGATTTAAACCGGGTATCCATTGCCAGGGGGGTGGCGGCATCATCGGATTTCCCGGTGGCCTTTACCCCGTTGACACTTAATAATTACGGCATTAAAGACTGCGGGAAGCTTCCTGATTGGATTAAAAATGGTCTGTCCGACAAACAGGACAATGACCGTCGAAAAATCGACGCCAAGGCAGCCGTATCCTACCGTGAAAAACAAAGGCCGTATTGTCATCTGCTGGACGGTGGCCTGTCCGACAACCTTGGTCTTCGCGGGCCGTACAACGCCATTACCACGACCGACGCCGCCTGGAGTCTGGTGACTCAAGAGAATCTGGGCCGTATAAAACAATTGATGGTGATTGCGGTCAACGCGAAAACCAGCAAGAAACACAAATGGGATGAAACTTCCAAACCACCGGGGATAAAGGATGTTCTGGGGGTGGTCACCGGCGGTCCAATGGACGATGTTTCCCTGGACAGTGTGGAAATGATGCGGGAGCATTTTGAAAGTATGAAACAATTGTCAAGAACCGTTAATTCCTGCAACAAATTGTTGGAGGACTGTCCCAACTCGAAACCGATACCCAATCCGATATCCAATAGTTTCAGTTTCACCGAACTTGCCTTCGACTATGTCAAGAAGCCGTGCATCAGAAGGTATCTCCAGGAACTGCCAACCAGTTTCAACCTGGACCGGACAGCCATAGAAGCACTGACCATTGCCGCGGCCCAGTTGCTAAACCAATCGGAAGAGTTCATCAGCGGGATGAAGGAACTGGATCCGGGGTGGACTCCTCGAAACGTGGTCTTTCCACAGGATCTGGAAAATAAAATCTGCAACCGCCAGTAAAGGAGATTCAAATTGCCGCACCCTATCCAAGCAGTCATCACCCCGGGAAATGAGCCTGTGATCATGCAGGATGACGGGGAACTCTATTTTTATGCCAATGACATGAAAGGCCTGTATTTTAACAACAAAGGCAAAGTCGTCCTGAAAATTACGCGGATTCGATAGAAATGGGATACAGCCCGCAGATGTTCAAAGTTTAGGCGCTATGAAAAGGTAAGAGCGCTTTAATTTTGAAGATCATTTGGGGCGGAGAATAATTTTGTGAGGAGGAGAGGAATGAAATTTAATCCGGGTAATTTTTACTTTGGCGTGGTCGATTTTTTTTCCATCATGTTGCCGGGCGGCTTGCTGGCTTTTTCTCTTTATGGATCATATGGTGATAAGCTGTTCGGGCAAATACTGCCGGAGATTCCGAAAATCAGCGACAGCATTATGTGGGTTGTATTTTTGTTTGCGGCGTACCTTTTCGGGCATATCGTGTTTCTGATTGGTTCCTACCTTGATTACACCTATGACATCATTCGGCCCTGTGTCTGGTCTAAAAAAAAAGATCATGCATATAAACAAACAGGCAAGTTGAAAAAACAATTTCTTGGTGAGGAAAAAATCGCTACAATGAACAATTTCCAATGGGCCAAGGCCGTTCTCAAGCTCCACCATCCGGAAGGCATGGTGGAAGTGGCCCGGTTAGAAGCGGATTCGAAATTTTTCCGCAGTTTGTTCGTGGTAGTGTCATTCCTGTTTGTGGCTGGTTTTTTGGGAGACCACAACAGGCTGATTTTGTTCCTAATGGCAATTGTCATAATAGTGTCTTACTGCCGCTATGCTGAGCTTCGCCACAAAAGCACCGAGCAGGCCTATCGACACCTTATCGTAATTCATAGTCACGGAAAGCTGGAAAGGGTCGTGCCACGGTGTAATGACACCCCAACCCATGCCGGCGGTATCGTATACCGGCATGTGAATGACAAGGTCGAATATTTGCTCGTCAGTGCCCGGAACCAACCGGAG
Organism: Desulfuromusa sp.; assembly: GCA_033791405.1. Taxonomy (GTDB): domain Bacteria; phylum Desulfobacterota; class Desulfuromonadia; order Desulfuromonadales; family Geopsychrobacteraceae; genus Desulfuromusa. Next base: position 2,122 of record JASJGT010000286.1, on the reverse strand, counting down.
TTGTGGGTGTTGCCTAAAGGCCACATCGAACCGGGGGAGGATATTGAACATGCTGCACTGCGAGAGGTGTTTGAGGAAACGGGCGTCACCGCAAAGATCGTGGCAAAGATCCCCAGGCCTATCCGGTTTGAGTGCAAGGGGGAGCAGGTCCATGCAGTGTTCTACCTGATGGAGTACCTGAATGAAAAACAGGCCATGGAAAACCGGCAATCAGCCTGGGTGTCATTGGAAGAGGCTCTCCAACGCATCCCCTTTAAAGATACAGTCAAGATATTGCAGGAAGCTGATAAAATGAGGCGTGGATAATTCAGTACTTGGTTTAAATTCGGGTGTTTAAATTCGGGTGACATAAATTCGGGTGACACCTTACTGAACGGTTTTCGTGATTTCCCAGAAACAGGCAAAATCCACGAGGCGATTATCACGCATCCGGACAAAGACCACTACAACGGTTTTGCCTCAGTATTCCGGAATACCGACATATCAATCGAGAATATCTATCACAGCGGACTTGTGGAGTGCACCGGAGATGAACTGCTGGGCCCGATCACCGAGCCTGACAATGCAGGTAAGCCGAGGCTGCGAGCTTTTGGCAGCAGTCCGATCTCGACCAGCATGAACAAGGGTAAGACCAAGAATGGCCATTCGATTCTGCTACGGTTGGATTTTAATGGCTTCCGGGTGCTGTTTGGCGGTGATCTAAATACCTCTTCAGAGACGTTCCACTTGCTCTGGTACGGGAACGATCAGACTGTGCCGGAACCCCTTTCGGGTAAAGATCCTTTGATCAAAAAGATCGCCGACAAGTCTGTGATAGAGGCCGCAAAGAAATGCCTGGCTGTCGACCTGATGAAAACCTGTCATCACGGATCTTCCGATGTAACCGAAGAGTTTTTGCAGGCTGTTTTTGCCACGGCTTTTGTAATATCTTCAGGAGATGAAGAGGGGCATGTTCATCCGAGACCGGATCTTCTGGGACTTCTCGGTAAAACCGGGCGGGGTGCTCGTCCGTTGTTGCTTTCGAGCGAGCTGTTACGTTCGACGCGCGAACATGAAGACGACAAACTGGGGCCGAAGCTGGAGAAGATCAGCACCAAGATCGAGGCGGAAGTGGCCAAGGGAGAAAACAGCAATTTTTTTAACAGGATGCATATCGAGCATCCCAACTGGAAACATAGAGGCGTTTGGCGTTTCTGCTGCCGGTGTTACAGAAAAAATTGATGCTGTAATCAGCGACTATAAAAGAGCCAATATCCAAAACGAAATTGTAAAAATGGCTGACAGGAATAAAGCCTATGATGTGGACAATCTTGAGCCAATCAAAAAAATAATTATTCGCGATGCAGACGTAAAGGACTTTGCGCTTTCAGGGAAAACAGAGCATTAAACAAATATGCCAGGTCACTAGCTGATTTAGTAAAGGCAGGCTCCCAGGAAGATATAGCATTGGCCGCAGCAAACCCTTGCCGCCGGTTACCCTAATCGTTATGACCAAAGAAAAATAAAATAGATGAAATTGTCTTTAATATTGCATGGAGAAAACCGAAATACCCAGTAATTGTAATTTCGGATGATAGGCTTTACTCTGCCTTCAATATCAACCAATTGGCAAAATGCTGCGTTTTTTCTATTCCTATTGATAAAAATAACTACACCCAGGTTATCGATTCAACTGGGGAAGAATTTTGGTATTCACCCGAGGATTATATCCTATCGCCTGGTTTTTCATTTAAAAGGTGGACTAAAAAGAAAATTATAGAAACCTTCAACAGCAGTGAAAACGCAAAGAGCAAAGCACAAGAATACTCAATGAAATCGATATCAGCAAAAAGGTTGGATAAAATCGTTCGTGATCTCTGCTCAAATTCCACTGGATGAGATTAATGCACGCGACACCTTTCTGAGCCCTTCTAATTTTTACCATCTTTATATCCTATTTTCACAAATTCAGACAAATCTTGTTCTTAAATTCATTTACAAACGAGAAAAGACAATGAACTTCGCATGATCAATGCGGCCCTGAACCGCACCTCAGGAAAGCCTTCTGCCGCTGCCAGGACCCTCGGCATTTCCCCCCAATTGTTAAATTATAAGATGAAAAAATATCGAATTAACCGCCAGG
>JASJGT010000285.1:0-15338 GCA_033791405.1 Desulfuromusa sp. | reverse complement strand
CGAAAAAGGACGAGAGCGTAGCAGATAAATATCAGAAGCTGATGAACCGAATGCGGCGTTAAACAATATGGAAAAGCTGAGTTTCAATCCCATAGGATTCATCAAAACCCCCTATTTGGATACCGCACCTTATCAGCCAGTGGACACCGATGATCAGGAGTTTTTTCTGCAACTGAAGCCTGAATATGTCGCCGGGCTGAAGGATCTGGGTTCTTTTACCTATATTTATGTTCTCTATTTCATTGATCGCTTGAATGCTGCGCCCAAAATGGAGGTTTCTCCTCCCTGGGCTGCAGGTCAAAAGGTTGGCCTGTTCGCCAGTCGCTCGCCAGTTCGTCCCAACCCTATCGGCCTGAGTGTTGTCAGAATCAAGGAAATCAGAGGTAACCGAGTTTACACCTCTGGACTCGATGTGTTTGATGGCACTCCTCTGCTCGATATCAAACCCTATATCAACGATCTCGACAGTAAATGTGATGCGAATAATGGTTGGGTGCAAACTCTTGATGAGGATGAGCACCTAGCCTTGCATATTCAGGGGATTCCACACGATTATTGAAACAATTTATCCTGAAATGACTACCTGGGTTGTTGAAGCTCGTAAATATTGTCACTTACATTGGTGCAATACGGTGATGCGGCAGATGATGTGAGCTTATTATCACTGAAATAAGAGGGGAGGGGCAAATTGCTGATATTCTTTTAACCATTTCTCCCTATTGATGAGAAAGATGACCAATCCGGGTAATTTAGTCCAGTCATTTTCCTATCTAGAATTGTATACAGTATTCACAGCGATGTAGGAAAAATTATGCTGTTTCAAGAATCCTTTCTTTGTTAAGTTTATTAATAACAGTTAGTTGCCAGTTTTATCTATTTTGACAGCCAGAATCATCACAATAAAATTCTTGACAAGAAAGAGTCGTTCCGCTAGAAGATACGTGGTTTGTCTATACTGCTAATAAATGTGTGAATACACATTCAAATGTGCGAAGGGGCGCAGCTTCAAAAAAGCTCTCCAGCGTGCAAGTTACCTCTGTGGAGGCACAATTCATTATGCTTGAAGGCTATCTAGTTGAATATATGTATGTGTGGGTGCTTTTGGCCATGGGAATCATTTGTGGTGTGGCTCCGTTACTAATCTCCGTGTTTTTTGCACCCCGTCACATGTATCAGAAAACTCGGGAAACATACGAGTGTGGTATGGATCCCTACGGGACAGCATGGAATATTCGTTTTGATGTTTCTTACTATCTCTATGCACTTATTTTTCTGGCTTTCGATGTTGATGTTCTGTACCTGTTCCCTGTTGCTACGGCCTTTGACAAGGTTACAGCAGCGCGGGGGATTTCTGAAATAGTGATTTTTGTTGGTATTTTATCTCTGGCGATTGTGTATGCCTGGGTTAAGGGAGTATTTACGTGGCCGAACAGAAGAAAAGCCTACTAAACGTCCACTCCTATACAAAGGAGTGTATAGAGCGCTATGACGGTGCTTCTGTACAGCAAACCAAGACTTCAGATGGTCCACCTCTGATACAGATGAAGTTGACCGATGCGATCTTTGATCTGTGTCGAGCCAATTCCCTCTGGCCTCTCACTTTTGGTCTTTCTTGCTGTGCTATTGAGATGATGTGCTGTGGTATGGCTCGTTTTGACCTTGCTCGTTATGGAGCCGAGGTTTTTCGCCCCTCCCCGCGTCAATCAGATCTGATGATTGTTGCCGGTACAGTTAATCGCAAAATGGCTCCTGCTCTTGTGACTCTGTATGAGCAGATGCCCGCACCCCGCTATGTTATCGCTATGGGCAATTGTGCCATGGCGGGTGGCCCCTTTGCAGTTGAAGCTAACTACGATGTTGTTCTAGGTGTTGATAAACTGATCCCGGTTGATGTTTACGTCCCAGGCTGCCCACCACGTCCTGAAGCTTTGATTGAAGGTATTCTGCAATTACAAGAGAAAATTACCGGCAAGCGTTTCCCATTCCCGCAGAACAAGATGCCGGAGGGAGCGTAGAGCAATGGATATTAATAAAGTAAAAAAACAGTGGCAAGATCTGTCAACAGCTGTCGAAGCTATCGATTATGCTGTTAGTGGTCATGACTACAATGTCTGTCTTGACCGTGATAAAGTTCGTGATTTCGCAGCGTTGATGCTTGGAGAAGGTTTTTATCTGGTTGATCTGATGGCGGTACATGTTTCTCCCGCTATCGAGATGGTTTACCAGTTTGCCCATTTCGAAGCCCGATGCAGGGTGTTGGCGCGTGCTTTTGTTGATGATAAAGGCGAGATGCCGACGATCTCTGATATTTATCAGGGAGCTAACTGGCATGAGCGTGAAACCCGTGATTTTCACGGTGTGGTGTTTGTTGATCACCCCTATCTTCACCCGCTGATTCTGGCGGAAGAGGATGTGGATCTGAAACCACTGCTGAAGGAAGAAGCAAATCTTAAGGATGTTGCTGCTGTGAGGCGTCAGCCTCCAGAACCAGCACCCGAGCCCAAGGCTAAACCTGAACCTAAGCCAGAAGCCAAACCTGAAGCCGTCAAAAGTCAGGAGCAGAGCTGATGAGCATGGATGTAGAAGTATTAGAAGACCCCAAACATCACCGCTATGTTCTTAATATGGGCCCCCAGCATCCGAGTACGCACGGTGTGTTGCGGGTGCTGCTGGAACTTGAAGGTGAATATGCGATGGAACTGTTGCCTGTTCTTGGCTACGGTCATCGCTGTCACGAGAAAATTGCTGAGCATAAGCCGGCTAGATCATTTATGCCGAATACGGCACGGATGGACTATCTGGGCGCGCTGATTTACAACCATGGCTTTGCCCAATTACTGGAAAGGGCTGCCGGTATTGAGGTTCCTGAGCGGGTTGAGTATATCCGTGTCATCACTTCAGAGCTGAACCGAATTCAGAGCCACCTGCTCTGGTACGGAGCCTATTTGCTTGATCTGGGTGCATTTACCCCGATCATGTATGCCTTTGATGATCGCGAGCATATTCTTGATATTTTGGAAGATGTTACGGGCTCCCGATTGACCTATTGTTATTTCCGGGTTGGTGGGGTGAGCAAAGATATTGATGATAAGTTTGTGACCAGCACCAGAGCTTTTGTTGATCGCCTGCGCAGCCGCTTTCCAATGTACGAAGATCTGGTGAATGGTAATGTTATCCTTCAAAATCGTTTGATTGATGTTGGTGAACTTACACCACATATCTGCGCCCGTTATGGTATTACCGGTCCGCTGTTACGCGGTAGCGGTGTCGCCTATGATATGCGCCGAGCAGAACCATATTCAATTTATTCAAAATTTGATTTTGAGATTCCAACCGGAACCAAAGGGGACTGCATGGCCTCCTTTATGGTTCGTTTTCAAGAAATGGAACAGAGTCTACGAATCATTGAGCAGGCCTTGGATGGATTGCCAGAAGGTCCAATAATGACTCCCAAGGTTCCAAAGAAGTTGAAAATTCCGGCTGGTGATTACAATAGTTCGGTTGAAGCCCCACGTGGTGAACTTTCGTACTATCTTGTTTCTGATGGATCAGATGTCCCGTATCGTCTTAAAGTGAGAACGCCGTCATATTCTAACCTCAGTGTTGTTCCTGAAATGTGCCAGGGAATGCTGCTTTCGGATGTGGTGTCGGCTATGGGTGCTCTGGACTTGGTTATCCCCGAGATTGACAGGTAGGGTATATGGAAATCTTTTACAGTATTCTTCCGGAGCTGATTCGGATGGTTGTTTGTGCCGTATGTGGAGCCGTCATCGTGTTTGGTAACGCGTTGGTGATGGGTTATGCCGAGCGGAAGTTGGCAGGTCACATCATGCTTCGTCCCGGGCCTATGGAAGTTGGCTTTCACGGTGTTTACCAGTTAGTAGTCGACGGTTTGAAGCTGATGGGCAAGCAACTGGTGATTCCGAAAAATGCGGATAAACCGCTGTTTATGCTAGCTCCTCTGCTTGCTTTCGCCCCGGTTTTTGTCCCCCTGCTGGTGATTCCTTTCAGTGATAAAATCCAGGGATTTGATCACGATATCGGTTTATTGATTATTTTGGCTCTTGCCTCGATAAATTTATTGGCAGTATTGATTGGTGGTTGGTCATCAAACAATAAGTACTCGTTGTTTGGTGCTTTCCGTGCGGTTTCTCAGAATGTTGCCTATGAAATTCCGATGCTGCTCTCATTGCTATCGATTATCTTCATGACAAATACGTTTAGTCTGAAGGAGGTTGTTGCCGCACAGAGTCCAGTCTGGTTTATTGTCATTCAACCATTAGCTTTTTTGATTTATCTGGTTGCCATTGTCGCTGAAACTAACCGGGCTCCTTTTGACTTGCCTGAGGCAGAGAGTGAGTTGACCGCTGGTTTCCATACTGAATATAGCGGTATGAGCTTCAGCCTGTTTGTGCTGGGTGAATACGCCAACATGTTTATTGTCAGCAGCGTTGCCACGGTATTCTTCCTTGGTGGCAGCTCAGGGATTCCATTACCTTACTTTGAATATAGTGGAGTCGTCTGGTTTTTGTTAAAGGTTTACTCGCTGATGTTCTTCCTGGTCTGGATTCGTTGGACTTATCCTCGAACCCGCTTCGATCAGTTGATGAACTTTTGTTGGAAATATTTGATTCCTTTTTCACTGGTTAATCTCCTTATTACTGTTGTGATGGTGAAGCTACTATGAAATCCTATTTCTCAGTGCTGTTTACGGGAGCATGGAGCCTTATCCTTGGCCTGAAGGTCACTATCAAGGCACTGTTCTCTCCGATTGTTACTTATCAATATCCACGCGAGAAGTTGGAGGTGACTCCCAATTACCGCGGTCATATTGATCTGGTTAAATTTGCCGATACTGACACCCATAAATGTATTTCTTGCGGTAGCTGCGCGCGCGAGTGCCCCTCCGATTGTATTGTGGTGGAGGGTGAAAAGCGTGAGGGGGTCAAGGGGAAAGTGTTGACAATATTTACCCTCGACTTTACCAAATGTAGCCTGTGTGGTGCCTGTGTTGAAGTCTGCCCGACTGATGCTCTCGATTATTCCGACGAATATGAATTAGCAGGATTTGCACGTGAAGATTTTCACTATGATCTCTTGAAGAGAGTGGAGGAGCGGGAATGATTGTTTTTGAATACGTCGCTGAAGCTCTCTTTTATGCTTTGGTATGTTTAACATTTACGGGCGGCATTGTGGCGGTCAGAGCCAAGATGCTTATGCATGCTGTTCTGGGTTTGGCGGCTACATTGTTTGGTGTTGCCGGTCTTTATTTTCACCTTGGGAGCCCTTTTCTGGCGATGATGCAAATCCTGATTTATGTCGGTGCCGTTTGTATTATTATTGTTCTTGGGGTCATGCTTGGCAATACTCCGGACCAACTGGCTGCTAAAAACCTGACTGGACGGAATTTGTTGCTGGCTTTGCTGGCTTGTTTAACCGCTTTTATTGCTTTGTTTGTTGCTACGATTACCCGAACCGAATTTACTGTGGCAACAGAGAAAGTTGGCGATATGTCCATCGAATTTGTCGGGGAAAGCCTGTTGTTGCAGTATTGTCTGGCCTTTGAATTGATATCGGTTGTATTGCTGACAGCAATTCTCGGTGCCATTATTCTGGCCCGTGGCGGTCGGGAGGAAGAAACATCATGATGATCAGCGCCAATTTAAATACCTATCTGATTATCGCAGCTGTTTTGTTGGTCATCGGTATATACGGCATGATGCAACATCGCTCCTTGATCGGTATGTTGATTTCGAGTGAATTTATCCTCAATGGTGCCGCGCTAAACTTTATGGCATTTAATCGCTTTGTTGCGCCTAATCCTGCTGTGGGACAGATCTATGCTCTGTTTATCATGGGAATTGCTGCAGCAGAAGCAGCGATAGTGGTTAGTATTATCATCGCGGTGTACCGTAAGTATCAAAGTGAGGATCCTGAAGATCTTCAGGACATGAAATTGTGATTTTTTCCTATAGTTGGTAACGGCAGTCATGTAGCTCTGCTAGTACGACACACCACTTGAGAAAGTACATGTAATGAACACAATTATCACCAGCAAAATTATCATAACAATGTTGATTCCAATGATCACGGCTTTACTTGTTCTGATCACGGGGAAAAAAGAGAATCTTCGCGATAGTATATCGACGATCGGTTCGATTCTGACTTTTGCCTCGGTGTTGAGTTTTCTGCCAGTGATTCAAGCCGGAGATCAACTGCAGTACACCTTGTTTGAGCTCTATCCTGGGGTAACGGTCAAGCTGAATCTGGATCCGCTCGGGATAATTTTTGCCATGGTTGCATCATTTCTGTGGATTTTAGCCAGCCTCTATTGTGTTGGTTATATGCGCGGACTGAATGAACATGCTCAGACTCGTTTTTATATCTGTTATGCTGTCTCGGTTGGTGCGGCAATGGGAGCCGCATTCGCTGGCAACCTGTTTACTCTGTACCTATTCTACGAAATGGTTTCCATCTTCACTTATCCTCTGGTTATGCACCACCAGGACGAGGAGGGATATTGGGGAGCCAAAAAATATATTGTTTATTTGATGTTTACGTCCAAGGCGTTCCTGTTGCCGGCAATGATCATCATCTATGTGCTTTGCGGGACTCTTGATTTCAATTCCGCCAATATTGCACACGGAATTTTCCCGGCTGACGCTGATCGTTTTGTCGTTGGCATCACCTACTTTCTTTGTTTCTTCGGTTTTGCAAAGGCGGGTGTTATGCCTTTCCATAACTGGTTGCCTGATGCCATGGTTGCACCGACTCCCGTCAGTGCATTACTGATGCCGTTGTTGTTGTCAAGGTCGGTGTGTTCTCCATCTGCCGGGTTATGCTGTCTATATTCGGTACCGATATCCTTGCCGAAACCGGTCTCGGTTTATTTACCGCTTATTTTGTCTCATTTACCATCCTTACCGCATCGGTCATTGCTCTAACTAAGGATAATCTTAAGGCACGACTCGCTTATTCAACCGTCAGTCAATTGTCTTATATTATTCTGGGTGTAGCCATGTTAACCCCGAATTCTATTACCGGTGGATTGATTCATATCGCCAACCATGCATTTGCCAAGATTACCCTGTTCTTCGCTGCTGGTTGTATTTTTGTTGCTAGTGGTAAAAAGAATATCTCTGATATGGGGGGACTAGGCAAGCGGATGCCTTGGACAATGGTGGCATTTGGTCTTGCTTCACTCGGTATGATTGGTGTCCCTCCAGTCGGTGGATTTGTGACCAAGTGGTATCTGGCTATGGGGACAATAGATCTTCACAACTGGATTTTGCTGACTGTCTTGCTGGCGAGTAGTTTACTCAATGCCGGTTATTTTGTTCCTGTCGTTCTCAAGGCCTTTTTTGGCAAGCCACTACCTGCCGATGAAGGGTTAACCAGTAGTCTTGAGGGAAAACCACTGATTATGTTCATGGTTATCCCACTGGTTATAACTGGAGCAATATCAGTGTTGATTGGTGTTTATCCCACCCTGTTTTTGGACCTCATTAACCTTATGGTGAAGTCATGATTGTTAATTTTCTAACGTACTTGCGGGAAAGACCAAGCTTTCTGAAGTGGTTGTTTTTGGCCTATTTAGCATTTGCACTGGTTTTTGATTTCTTTGCTGACCGTTCTCATGGTCATTTTTGGGGCGACCATCTGGTGGGCTTCTGGGCTGTATTCGGTTTGGTAGGGTGCCTGGCAATGATTGTATTCTGTAAAGGGCTGTCGCACGTATGGCTGGAGAGGGATAAGGATCATTATGACAAGTAGTATTTTCATGCATCCAGCTACCATGTTCATTATTGGTGCGCTGCTCCTGCCCCTGGCCAAGAAGTGTAAAGTTCAAAAAGTATGGCTTGTGCTGATACCTCTTATAGCTTTTATTCAGATTCAATATTTACCAGAATCATTCGGTAAGGTTGAGTGGTTGGGCTTTGAGTTGCAGTTTGGTCGGGTTGACAGGCTGACGATGGTCTTTTTGCACGTTTTCACTCTGATGGCGCTGATTGGTAGCATCTTTGGTCTTCATGTCAAAGAGAGCGGCCAGCACGTAGCTGCGTGGTTGTATGTTGCCGGTTCACTGGGAACTACGCTGGCTGGTGATTACCTGACAGTATTTATTTTCTGGGAACTGATGGCCTTTGCTTCAGTATTCCTGATCTGGTACCGCAAACGGAAACGCTCCATTGAAGCTGGTTATCGCTACCTACTCGTGCATACCTTCGGTGGTCTGGTGCTCCTGGGCGGGATATTCCTCCGCTACCAGAATGTTGGTGACCTGACTTTCGAGCTGATTTCTGTCGATCATGCAACCTTAGCTGATTATTTAATTATGATTGGTTTCATGCTCAATGCAGCTGTGCCGCCAATTCATGCCTGGCTGCCGGATGCTTATCCTGAAGCAACTGTAACCGGCGCAGTGTTTATGTGTGCTTTTACGACCAAAACGGCTGTTTATGTTCTTGCCCGTGGTTTTGCTGGATTTGAAATACTGGCAATCATGGGGGCTATCATGACTCTGTATGGGGTTGCCTACGCGGTTATAGAAAACGATGCTCGGCGGATATTGGCCTATCACATCGTCAGTCAGGTCGGCTACATGGTGTGCGCGGTTGGTATTGGTACTGAAATGGCGATCAACGGAGCCAGTGCTCATGCCTATGCTCATATCCTTTACAAGGCCTTGCTGTTCATGGGCATTGGTAGTGTCCTGGAAATGACGGGACGTTCCAAACTGAGTGAGTTAGGCGGCTTGTATAAATATATGCCGTACACAATGATATTTACAGTTATAGGTGGAATTGCGATCTCTGGCTTCCCTCTGACCAGTGGTTTTATCAGTAAATCGATGATTATTACAGCGGCAGGCAATAACCACCAGCTGATCATTATGAGCATGCTGCTACTGGCAGCAGTTGGTACTTTCTTATCAGTCGGGATTAAATTGCCTTATTATGTTTTCTTTGGCCCCAAGGATAGTGGCCTTAAGCCTAAAGAAGCCCATTGGAATATGCAAGTTGCCATGGGTATGGCTGCCTTTATGTGTATTTTCCTCGGTTTTTACCCCGACTACCTTTATGACATGCTGCCCTACGCGGTTAATTATCATCCTTACACCAGTTATCATTTGACCGAAACGTTCCACCTGCTTGGTTTTACCGGTCTTGGTTTCTACCTTATGGTCAAATATCTCAAACCACATGATGTTTCTAACCTTGATCTTGACTGGTTCTACCGTCGTGGTGCTGGTTGGTTCATGTGGGTTGCCCGCAAACCGGTTGATGCGACCAACGAATGGGTCAGCAATATTTATCAAAGTATTGGTTTGCGTTTTACTATGGCAATGGCTCGTGCTTTGTCCTGGTTTGACTGGGAAGGGATTGACTGGGCTCTGGATGGTAGCGCACGCGGAGTTGTCAAAGGTGGAGAACAAGTACGACAGTTCCAGACAGGAAAATTGCAGCATTATATTGGTGCTGCCGTGGCTCTGTTGTTCATAGTGCTTATCGTTGTGGTTCTGGTCTGACCCTGTTCGTTCTTTAACGGACAGGCAATTACTCATAGACAGTAGGAAGTCATGGAAAACTATCTAATCCTGAATACATTGAATTTTCCGATTTTATCGTTGCTGCTGATAGTGCCGGTGGTCGGAGCTATTGTCGCTATGTTTTTACGTGGTGATACCGTGCTTAAGTTCTGGGGACTGGCAGTCACTCTAGTCACGGCACTCATCTCACTGCCATTGTGGACTTGTTTTGACCAAACCACAGCGAAATATCAGTTTGTTGAACTGCGCCACTGGTTTCCTGCTTTGGATCTTGATTATGTCCTCGGTGTCGACGGAATCAGCGTCTTGCTGGTGCTTCTTACCACGTTTGTGATGCCTCTTTGTATCCTCTGTTCATGGACTTACATCAAAACTCGCTGGAAAGAGTTTGTTATCGTCACATTGTTGATGGAAACAGCTATGCTCGGGGTTTTTGTCAGTTTGAATACAGTGCTGTTCTGGATCTTCTGGGAGGGGATGCTGGTTCCCATGTACCTGATCATTGCTATCTGGGGCGGGGCACGCAAAGACTATGCATCAATCAAGTTTTTTCTCTACACTTTTACAGGTAGTATTTTTCTGCTGGTTGCCATTGTGGCGATGTATATCAAGACCGGTACCTTCTTTATCCCGGATTTGATGGCTCACAGTTTCAGCTTTTCGTTTCAAGTGTGGATTTTCCTGGCTTGTGCCCTTGGTTTTGCTATTAAAATGCCAATGTTTCCTTTCCATACATGGCTTCCTGCTGCTCACGTTGAAGCACCGGTTGCTGGATCGGTTATCCTCGCCAGTATTTTGCTGAAAATGGGTGGTTACGGGTTTTTGCGCTTCTGTCTGCCAATGGCACCGGCAGCAACGCTATACTTTGTACCGTTACTTCTTGTGATGTCGCTCATCAGTATTGTCGTAGGTGGTTACTTGGCTTTGGGACAGTCGGATATTAAAAAGTTGATAGCTTATTCTTCGGTCGGGCACATGGGTTTTGTCACGTTGGGAATTTTTCTTCTCAATGATGCCGGAATTAAAGGTGCGATGCTGCAGATGCTTAACCACGGGATTACCACTGGCGCACTGTTTATCCTGATCGGAATTATATATGAGCGAACCCACAGTCGTGAGATTGCCGATAACAGTAAGCTGGGGATGTTCATGCCGATCTATGTCACCTTTTTGGGCATATTCTCTCTGTCTTCATTAGCTTTTCCGGGAACCAACAGCTTTGTGAGTGAGTTTCTGGTTCTCTTCGGTGCTTTTGATAAGTATCCACTGGTTGGTGCTGTTTCGATCCTCGGTGCAGTTCTTGCGGCGGCGTATATGTTGCGCTTGCTGCAAAAAATGGTTTGGGATGATTCAGATGGTCACGCGCATCATGATGATGACCACGGTGACGGTCACAGTGATGGTGGTGGACATTCTTTGTTCGATTGTAATTACCGGGAAGTCATTCAACTAGGGTTCTTGACAATCTTTGTTTTTTGGATTGGTCTCCACCCGACGCCACTGCTTGATATGATGGATTCCACCGTAGCTCACCTGATTCATCAAATCGATGCAGGTAATGCTTTGCCGGAAGCTGTACAGCATGGTCAGAGCCATGCTCTGCTTGAAAATGCAGGCACTTGGATCAAGAACCTCTTTTAACTCAAGAATCGGATCAACTTATGTTAAACACGGTTTTTATGCCAGAAATTGCCCTGATGTTAATGACCTTGGTTTTGTTTTTTATGACCTTGGGAAAATTCCGCACCGGCACTGTTCAGGCCGTTAGTCTGGTGCTGGCGGCGATTACCCTCGTTATTACCTTTGCCAGTCTTGGTACCCAGGGTCTGATGTTTTACGATGTCTATCAGATTGATGCCTTGTCTCAATTGTTCAAGGTCGTGATAGTCTTCGGTCTGTTCCTGGTTTTCTTCTTAGGTAATGGTCTGATTGGCATTGAAGAAAAATTACACACAGAATACAACATGTTTCTGGCAATAAGTGCCTTGGGTTTGATGTTTTTGAGTAGTTCTGTCGAACTTTTGACCATATTGCTCAGTCTAGAAATCTCGTCGTACGCTCTATATGTTGTTATTCCGTTTCGGCGTGGACAGGGACGATTGCATGTAGAGGCTGGAATTAAGTATATCCTCTTTGGGGCAGCATCAACCGGACTGACTCTCTATGGAATGAGTTACATCTTTGGTTTGGCGCACACAACTTATCTATCTGAACTCACCGAAAAATTACCGGGTTTGGTTGCAACACAACCTTTGGCTGTTATAGCAATTATTCTGGTCATGACTGCATTCTTCTATAAATTGGCATTGTTCCCCATGCACTTCTGGGCCCCAGATGTCTATCAAGGTGCAGCTAACGAGACAACCAGCTTTGTCGCAACACTCCCCAAGGTCGGTGCAGTTTTATTGCTGCTGAGGTTTGTAGCGGTTGCTGGTATTGATATCTCTCAAGTCACGTGGGTTCTAGCGACAATTGCAGTATTATCGATGGTTTTTGGTAACTTCAGTGCCTTGGTTCAAACCGACCTGAAGCGTTTGCTTGCTTATTCAAGTATTGCTCATGCCGGCTATGTCATGATTGGAATTTTGACAGCTGATGAGATGGGTATGGCAGCAGCTGTCTTCTACGTTATTGGTTATCTGTTGATGAATCTTGGTGCATTCTATGTCATCTATAATATCGCACCTAAAGGACAGAATGTTACTTTTGATGACCTTAAGGGATTGTCACGCCGTTCTCCGTTGCTGGCATTAACTCTACTTGTATCAGTTTTTGGTATGGCGGGTATTCCACCAACGATCGGTTTTATTGGTAAGTTTATGATCTTTACCGGAGCTCTTCATAAAGGTTTTTATGCTTTGGTCATTATTGCAGTCATGAATGCTGCCGTTGCTGCCTTTTATTACCTGAAGATGGCCAGAGCGGCATACTGTGTTGCGGATGATGAGCAGGAAGCGATTGCTCTCCCCTTTGGGGCGAAGATTATGGGGACCTTTTTCATTCTTGCCATCATATTGATTGGTGCTTTGCCGCAAAGTCTCCTGGCAGCAGCCAAGGCGGCGGTTGCTACCCTGCTTTAGCTTCAATATATACATTTATTTTGAAAAGGCTCTCCCTGATGTGTGAGCCTTTTTGCATTAATATGTACGGACGGATTCAGAATATACTTTTACTCACAGCCGATGATTTACCTGCTCAGCGAATTTAGCAGCGGAGTAAGCTCCTGATTTTTTCTTGACAGAGAATCAATCAACCATATATAGTGCGCCGTTGCAGCTCAATTTCTGTGGCTGTAATTTACAGCTCATTTTTTTACAGGAGAATGTTAATAATGTATGCGGTAATCAAGACCGGAGGCAAACAGTACAAAGTTTCCGAAGGCGACCTGTTCAAGGTCGAAATGCTTGACGGTGCAGTGGGTGATACCATTGAGCTCGATCAAGTCCTCATGGTCGGTGGCGCAGAGGTTAAACTCGGAACACCTCTCGTACCAGGTGCTAAAGTTAAAGCACAGATTGTTGCCCAGGAAAAAGACAAGAAAATTCTTGTTTATAAATCCAAGAGGCGTGGAGGTAGTCGTAAGAAATTCGGCCATCGTCAACTCATTACCCGACTAAAAGTCGCGTCAATCGAAGCTTAAGGAGGCTATCTCATGGCTCATAAGAAAGCTGCTGGTAGTACCCGAAATGGTCGTGACAGTGCTGGTCAACGGCTCGGGATTAAACGTTATGGTGGGCAGGAAGTTTCTGCGGGTTCAATTCTGGTGCGCCAGCGCGGAACCACTTTTCACCCCGGTAACAATGTTGGCTGTGGCAAGGATTATACCTTGTTTGCGCTGATTGATGGTGTGGTAAAATTTGAAACTAAGTCTCAGGGACGTAAGCATATCAGTGTTTACACTGCCTGATTAGTTTTATCGTGAAATGTTTAAGTGGAACCCGGTATCGCCAATGCGGTCACCGGGTTCTTCTGTTTTAGATACAAAACGCAAGGTGAGTTATGAAGTTTGTTGATCAAGTTAAAATCGAGGTCAAAGCCGGAGATGGTGGACGCGGATGTGTCTCTTTCCTGCGTGAGAAGTTTATACCCAGAGGCGGCCCAGATGGCGGGGATGGAGGCGATGGGGGGGGCGTCTACTTTATTGTGGATGAGGCCCTTTCAACTCTTCTTGATTATCGTTATCTCCATCATTGTAAGGCTAAGAATGGAGCTCCTGGGCTGGGTAAGACAAAACACGGGAAAAATGGTGAATCACTTGAATTGCGAATGCCGCAAGGAACATTGGTTTATGATGATGAGACCAATGAACTTCTCGCCGATTTAACCGTGGTTGGAGAGCCACTGTTGTTTCTCCCCGGTGGCAAGGGGGGGCGTGGCAATGCTCGGTTTGCAACCAGTACAAATCGAGCTCCTCGGCATGCTCAGCCGGGGATTACAGGCGAAGTAAAAACCTTGCGCCTGGAATTGAAATTACTGGCGGATATAGGCCTGGTGGGATTGCCGAATGCCGGCAAATCAACCTTGATCTCATCATTATCTGCAGCTAAGCCAAAGATTGCTGATTACCCTTTCACCACTTTGGTGCCCAATCTTGGGGTTGTCCCCTATGGTGGGTTTAAGACTATGGTGATGGCTGATATCCCTGGTTTAATTGCTGGGGCGAGTGAAGGGCAGGGACTGGGTACCCGATTTTTACGCCATGTTGAACGCACTGATCTGTTTCTTCATTTGGTAGATACTTCTTGTATGCAGGAGGGTGATCCGTTCGAAAATTTCGAGATGATTAATAATGAGTTGAAGCGCTATGATGACTCTCTGACAGGCAAGCCACAAATTATTGTGTTGACGAAGATCGATGTCCCTGAGGTTCGTGACCTTGTCACGCCGCTGGCAGAGCGTTTTGAAGCACTTGGCTATTCAGTATTTTCGGTGTCAGCGGTGACTAGAGAGGGTTTGAAGGAACTGGTGACGGCAGTTGGTAATGAACTTGATCGGTTGCGCGAAGCCTGATATTTTTCAGTGCAGATTCAGCCGGTCATTTATGTTTTGAAAACTTGAATATCTTTATTGAATTGAGGGGCTATGCGTAAAGCGTTGCTTGCACATGTCAAACGGGTAGTTATAAAAATTGGCAGCGGAGTCATATCCAATTCTGAAGGGCTGGAAGATGCCCAAGTCGCTGCAATATCTACAGATATTTGCCACCTTCTCGATCGTGGCCTGGAGGTGGTGTTGGTCTCTTCCGGGGCCGTATCCGCTGGAAAAGGGCAACTGGGGATTCTTGGTCGACCACAGACTATTCCACAAAAACAAGCAGCGGCAGCCATAGGACAAACACGCATCATCCGAGAATATAAGGAAACATTCCAAGCTCAAAATTACAATGTTGCCCAGGTTTTATTGACCCGGGATGATTTATCAAACCGTCGCCGCTATCTGAACGCACGCAATACGGTCATGACTCTGCTTGAATATGGTGTCACACCGATTGTAAATGAAAATGATACGGTTGTAGTTGAAGAATTACGTTTTGGCGACAATGATAACCTATCTGCTTTGGTGACCAATCTGATTGAAGCAGACCTGTTGATCATTCTCTCTGATGTCGATGGTTTTTACGATGCTGATCCAGTAGATAATCCCGAAGCGCAACTGGTCCCCATCGTTGAACGAGTTACTTCAGATATTGAAGCGATGGGGGGCGACTCCAGAGGAAATCTTGGAACCGGAGGGATGAGTAGCAAATTAAAAGCGGCAAAACGGGCTGCGTTGAGTGGGGTCGGAACAT
>JASJGT010000284.1:0-3005 GCA_033791405.1 Desulfuromusa sp. | reverse complement strand
ATTTCTTGACCTGATTCAGGAAGGGAATATTGGCTTGATGAAGGCGGTTGATAAATTTGAGTATCGCCGTGGATACAAGTTTTCAACCTATGCAACATGGTGGATTCGTCAGGCAATCACCCGGGCGATTGCCGATCAGGCCCGAACCATCAGGATTCCTGTCCACATGATTGAGACGATCAATAAATTGATCAGAACAACCCGTCAACTGGTTCAGGAATGTGGCCGCGAACCGACCCCGGAGGAGATTGCCGAGCGGATGGATCTTCCCCTGGATAAAGTTCGGCGGGTGCTGAAGATTGCCAAAGAACCGATCAGTCTGGAAACTCCGATCGGTGAGGAGGAAGATTCTTCTCTCGGTGATTTTATTGAGGATAAAGGGGTTGTTTCACCTCTTGAAGCGGTTCTCAAGGGGAATCTTTCGGATCAGACCTCACGAGTTCTGGGCTCTTTGACCCCCCGGGAAGAGAAAGTTCTGCGGATGCGGTTTGGTATCGGGGAAAAATCGGATCATACTCTTGAGGAGGTCGGTCAGGATTTTAACGTCACCCGAGAACGGATTCGGCAGATTGAAGCCAAAGCATTGCGCAAGCTGCGTCATCCCAGCAGAGCTAAGCGGCTGCGTGGGTTTGCTGCAATTGATTGACAGTTATTGAATTACTGTTTAATGTGGGTAGAAGTCGCTTGACAGTTGTGGGTCACTTTACTTATTATTCTGCTCCTTTATGCAAAGGGCCCATAGCTCAGTTGGTTAGAGCCGCCGGCTCATAACCGGCTGGTCCCAGGTTCGAGTCCTGGTGGGCCCACCAATTTAGGACTATCTTTATGATTGATGTGAGTTTATTAGTTATTAACCTTTGGTAGTAATTAAACTGCCAACTTTGTTAGGCAATATAGATTGAACGGAAACAATCGCTTAAAAAGGTTTACGCTTCCTGATATTGAACCGCAGAGAGGCGAAGAAATTGCGACACAGTTTGCAACTGTGGGAAACTAGATAATCAAAGAGTGCACCGGAAAACCGGTGCACTCTTTCTTTTTGTAGGAGAGGGCAGGTGGCCAAGCTAAAAACTGCTCATGTATCTGATGTTATCGGACTTCTAAACCGGCTTTGTCCCACTTATTTAGCTGAAGACTGGGATAATGTTGGATTGCAGGTGGGCAATCCGGCAGCAGAAATTGATAAAATCCTGGTTTGCCTGGATGCGGAGGAGATTGCTATTCAGGAGGCTCTTCGTCAGGGTGCTCAACTGATTATCTCCCATCATCCATTGATTTTTAGACCGATAAAGCGCTTGAGTCCAACAGACATGACAGGACGAGTTCTGTTTCAAGCCATCAAACATGATATCAGTGTTGTAAGTGCGCATACTAATTTGGATCGTGCTGCAGATGGATTGAATGATTGGCTCGCTGAACGACTTGGGGTGCTTGGTGTTGTCCCCTTGGAGCAGCCTACAGGCGGTTATTTCTATAAATTAGTTGTGTACGTCCCCCTTGGCCATGAAATGGAAGTCAGGGATGCTGTTTTTGCAGCGGGAGCTGGCCAGGTTGGAGCTTATGACCATTGCTCGTTTAACAGCCGGGGCACAGGGACCTTTCGTGGTAACCAGGAGACACGGCCGTTTATCGGCACTCCAGGAGAGATTGAAAAAACTGAAGAGGTGCGTTTTGAAACAATTGTTCCCGCTCCTGTTTTAAATAAAGTTGTTTCACGCATGTTGAAAGTCCATCCCTATGAGGAAGTGGCTTATGACCTGATTCCATTGGCAAATGAACATTTGCAGGTTGGATTAGGACGGGTTGGTCAACTGAAAAAAAGTATTTTATTACAACAGTTTGCGGATCAGGTTAAGGAAAAATTACAGCTTCCAGCACTCAAATTAGTCGGCGATCTAGAACAGAAGATAAGTCGTGTGGCAGTGTGTGGTGGAACGGGTATGTCGATGTTTTCTGCTGCCGTACGTCACGGGGCGGATTGTCTGGTAACGGCTGATATAAAGTTCCATGAGGCACAAAGAGCCAGGGCTGAGGGAGTTGCATTGATTGACGCCGGCCATTTTGCAACGGAACAAATAATGGTGGCTGAGCTTTCCGCTCGGTTGAGGAAATTTTTTACGCAACGCCAATTAAAAGTTGAAGTAATAGAAATGACAGCAGAGCAGGATCCCTTAATTGTATTCTGACTGCACAACATGTACTGAAAGTGGAGGTTATTAACGTGCAAAACCAAATGAACCTGCTGAAGGATCTTCAGGAAATTGATCAGGAAATCAGCAATATTGAAGCAACCCGTCATGGTTATCGCGATGAACTGGATGCTTTTGAAGCTGATACTACCAGAGTTCAGGAAATGCTTGATCAGCTGAACGATGAGGTGGCTCTATTGCAGCAGTCCGAAGCAGAACTGCAACAAGGTCTGCTGAAAGAGCGGGATAATGTTGCCCGTGTCGAGGCTCGCTTGCCTGAGATCCAAACTCAGAAAGAGTATGTTGCTGTTTTGAAAGAGATTGATATCGCCAAGAAATCGAACAAAGATATTGAAGATCAGATGCAGGCAAAACAACAGGAAGTTATTGCTCTTGAGGATGATCTTAAGGAAAAAGAGAGTGAACTTGCCGATATTCAGGAAAAATCAGAAGCACGCGGTGCTGAACTGTCACAACTTTTGGATGAGTCTGAAAAGGTATTACTGAAGCGGACTCAAACGCGGGAATCAGTTGCTGCAGAACTTCCGGTAAGTTTGCTGCGCAAGTATCATACTCTGTTCAAGCGGCGTGGTGGTCTGGCTCTTGCCTTGGCTAGAAATGGTGCCTGTCTTGGTTGCAATATGCAGCTGCCACCACAACAGTATAATAAGCTTTTACAAGTTACAGAAATTCAAACCTGTCCCCACTGTAATCGGATTCTATACGTTGAGATGGATGCTTAATCTTCAAGGTTAAGATAGCTACCCCAGATAAAAGATAGCTGGTCAAAGAAGGACAGATGATCGCCGCCCATTT